>NZ_JBQFRV010000009.1:0-192302 GCF_056537565.1 Ruegeria sp. C8 | reverse complement strand
ATGAACTGGTAAAGCCCATACACCCACGGAGAATGCCCGTCATCCTCAAGCCGGAGGACTATGAGCAATGGATGGATGGCAACGCGGATGACGCATTCGAACTGCTGGAGCCCTTAAATTCGAACGAAACGCAAATTGTTCGGTCTGGCGAAGGTGAGAAGTCGGATCCAGCAGGAAGGTTACCGTGAAAATCGTATCGGGTGGGCAAACTGGCGTAGACTTGGCTGCACTTGAGTTCGCTATCCAACGCGGTTTGAGCTACGGCGGCTGGGTTCCCAAAGGTCGAATCAACGAAGCTGGCCGCATTTCCGAACGATACTTAGGGTTGACGGAGGCACCGTCGGCTGAACCAGACGTCAGAACCCGACTCAACGTCATTTCAAGCGACGCTACGCTTATTCTAACTGATGGATCAGAAAGCCCCGGCACGAACTATACTCATCAAGTCGCAATTGAGGTAGGAAAACCGGTTTTGCGTATCGCGCTTGCAGATAAAAACCGTCTAGAAACTGAGCGGGTTCGGCAATGGGTCTCATCGATCAAGCCTTCGGTTCTCAACGTAGCCGGACCACGTGAATCCGAGGCACCTGGCGTATATTCAAAGGCGTTTGCTTTCCTGAGCGATGCTTTTTCGACCACCTAGGCCAGTTTCTCACACGCCCGAAGTTCTTAAAGAGCTGACTGGTAAAACTGACGGTATTAACAACTCCTGCGGTCCAATGATCGAAAATTCCATACTGCCACCATTTAGGTAGCGGAGAATTTCTTGTCACTCGATATGGCAAGATAGATGTCTGCTAAACCATTTCATTTTCACTATTTCCATGCTCAGTGTATTTCAGAGTTCGCGTGAATGTTGCCTGATGTCCGACACCAACACTTGCCGAGGGTATTTTTCTTGTCCGCCGACCGGCCCACATGGCTTATTTTTGCACCAGGTATATTTGTGGCGGTGTGGTCAACCGGCTATGTCGGTGCCAAGTTCGGTCTCGGCTATATAGAGCCGATGACTTTCCTAGCACTGCGCTTTGCCTGTGTAGTGGTAATTATGGCCGGGTTGTTTGCAATCCTGCGCCCACCGCTGCCAAAATCATCTAAAGAGTGGATGCACTTGGCCATCGTTGGTTTTCTACTGCAGGCGATGTATTTTGGCATGTGCTACATGTCGTTTAATGCAGGTTTATCGGTTGGAACACTGGCCCTTATCCTCGCTATGCAGCCCATTCTGACCAGCCTGATCGCGCCGCGTTGGGCAGGTGAAAGTGTGAGCTGGCGGCAATGGGCCGGATTGGCCCTTGGCCTGACGGGGGCGGTTCTTGTCATTACGGCAATGTCCGAGGTTGCTACGCCACCACTCGTTGGTTTTCTTTTCGCCGCACTCGCCCTGATCGGCATTACCGGCGGAACCTTGTGGGAGAAGCGCTTCGGAGTTTCGCACCATCCTGTCACTGCAAATTTGGTCGGGTTTACAGCGGGTTTGCTAGGGGTTGCGCCATTCATGGTCGCCTTTGAAACCATGCAGATCACTTGGACTTGGCAGCTTTTTGCGTCGCTGGTCTATCTCATCATTGCAAGTTCACTCATCGCCGTTGGCTTGTTGCTTGCCATGATCCGCGCCGGGGAAGTGTCGAAAGTTTCCGCGCTCTTTTTTCTAGTCCCACCGGGAGCGGCAGCTGTTGCTTGGCTGGTCCTCGGAGAAGTTATGCCGCCGATTGCTTGGGTTGGGATGGTTGTCGCTGGATTTGGCGTCTTCTTGGCGACTAATAAATCAAAGAAAACGTCCTGAGAGACATCGAATTGTCTGAACACAAAACAACACCTATCATCAAATAAACAATCGACCGCTTGGACGAGTTAAGTACTCAAAGCTGAACTTGGTGCAATTCTCGCGATTTGGCGCTTTGTCCGCAGAGCAGACATTGGAAAGAGTTGAGTCGAATGACCACTCTGCGGACAAAGTGTGATTTCGCAGCGCATGACCTTACGGCAGCTTTCAGCAATTCGTGAATGCCACGAAAAACCTCAAGACGTCGGCAAGCGGACATTCGCTGCAGATGCCAGTCCATTTGGCAGCAGGCGCAAATCGACCTTTGCGACGAAGTTTTCGGCTAGCTACCTATACACAAAAAATCCCTCTGATATCGTGAATGGAGATCTCTTGATCACGCCTGACGAAACGAAACGGGCGCTCCCATGGTTGGGAAGCCAGCCCGATTGAAAAGGCTTTTCGGCAACAACAATCGACCAAGTGAGAAGCCCTCCATAGGTTCAAAACCTTATGGAAGCTGTGAGTTCTCCAACAATACTGGATCCACCACCAAAGGTTGATTGAAATTCACCGCTGAAGCCTACCGACCTATTTCCATCTGCAGAAATATGTTCAAGCTTAAAGCCAAGAAACCCAGCAGCGGCATCTTCTGTAGACGCTACGAAAGAAAAGGGCGTCGCCGCTACGATCGCGTCTACATCGTCGGACCCTGCATCGAAAGTTGCGTCAATTCCGACTGCCCAGTTCAGGTAGGTGCTCGATCCATTTGCACCCTCGTAGAGGCGAGGGAAGTTCAATTGCGCCCGCGAGTTGAAGACTGAAACGTTCCGATCTTCGACCGTTAGAGGAAACGCGGTTCCTGTTTCGGTATACTCGTCAAGCTTCAGAAATACATAGCTTGCGCGAGCACTGAAGAAGGCAGGTATTGGCAAAGCGTTGATGGGGGCCGAGATCGAAAGCGATGGAGCAACGAACGTCCCATCAAAATCGCCTTGCGCTTCGCCGCCATCAACGTTTCGAGTCACTTCATTGTCGGTTATGCCAGCAAGGAGAGCTGCGTTGATGCGATATTGTCCGTAGTCCCTTTCGAGATAAACACCGCCAAAATATGACTTGATATCAGTATCACCTGCATCCTGATCCAGCGAGATGCGGCTATCGTCGTAGCCAACAAGAACACCAAAATCGCTGTTTCCGATGAACTCATTCGTTTCAGCGCCAACCACAAAACCGTACATTCTATGGCTGAAACCAAGACTTGAGCCTTCTTCTTCAACATCGCGATCTCCGCCGAAGGCTGAACCCCAAACATAGGGACCACCATCCTGTTCGGCATACCCGAAAGGACTCAGATTCCTGCTGACCTGACCATCGGATGAGCCAAAGTCATAGGGGCTGGCGGTTTCAATCGTATTGAACACTGCGTCGGTCAGATCGCTGATAAAGGTGCCTTGGGCCACAAATCCTGTCGTATCCACCGAAACCGCCGTGAGGCCATTGTTGATCAAAACGCCTGTACCATCGAAATTGACGACTTCGGGGGCGGACGCAAGATCACTATCGCTACCCGATGCATCGGCAAAGTTGACAACCGCATTCACCCCGGGCGCAAAATTCAGCGTGTCAATGTCATTCGGGTTCGTGCCCCCCATGCCATCATTGCCATTGCCGAAATCGACCGAACCGGTCAGGGCTGAGCCGGGTTCGAGCGTCAACGTGTCGTTCCCGTCCCCGCCGAATACGATGGAAAAGCCTTCGCGACCGGTGATGCGAGCCGAGTTTGTGATGGTTGCGGCGGCATTGTTGTCACGATCTTCGACTTCGATACCGTATTCGAACGCATCAATGTTTCCTGTGTTCAAAATGGTGATCGAACCCATTCCATCTACGTCCACTTCGATCCCGTTATTGTCCAGCGAACGCAACGCCCCGCTGTTGGTGACCCTCGCGTTGCCGTCACCGTTTAGCTCAATGTCGATCGCGTCGGAATCGGCGGTAAGCCGGGCAGAGTTTTCAATGCTGACGTTGCCACTTCCTTCGACATCCACTTCAATCGCATCGTCTTCGCGAGAGGTTACCTGACCCGAGTTTTCTATGAAGACATCGCCGTCTCCGAAGATTTCGGCGTCAATTCCCTCGTCGTTTCTGGCGGTTATGGATGCGGAATTTGTAATGCGTATGTTTCCGTTGCCGGTCACATGGGCAAAGATTCCGTCAACTTCGGCATCGATGGTGCCGGTTGCCGAAATGGCAATATCACCGCTTCCGTCAATTTCCGCGTTGATGCCGTCAATGTTTTCAGCCGCTATTTCGCCAGACGTTTCAACCGAGATGTTTCCGTCACCGGCCACAAAACTGCGGATCCCGTGTTCGCTAGCATCGATATCGCCATTCATCGTGATCGAGATATTGCCGTCTCCATCAACTTCAGCCTCGATACCGTCATCCGAACCAGCGCGAATATTGCCCGTGACCTGAATACTGATATCGCCGGAATCCTCGGCGTCTGCGTCAATGCCAATAGCGCTGCCAGAGATATTGCCCGCCACTATCACGTCGATCACGCCTCCGGGGCTGCCGGTTTCCACATCAATCGCATCACTGTCGCGGGACTCGATATCGCCCGTCGCATCGACGGTTACATTCCCGTCCTCTGCGTTTGCGAAGATCGCATGTTCTTCATCAGCCGAAATGTTGCCGTTAGAGGTGATCGTTACGTTGCCCGTTCCATTGGCTGCACCGTAGATCCCATAATCCCTGCCGGTAACATTCCCGGAGCTGTCGATGACGACGTCACCCACGCCATTTACCGTTGCGTTGATGCCGTCGCCTGCTGCTTCACCTCTGACATCGCCTCGGTTCGATATGGAAATATCGCCGTCATTGGTCACAAGCGCACGGATGCCGTCCCGTGCGGACGAAATGTCGCCCGACGAGGTGACATTGATATCTCCCTCTCCGCCCCTTTGGCGGGCAAATATGCCATCCGCATTGTTCCCGGCCGTCGTGATGTCTCCTGACGAACGGATTGTGATAGAGCCGTCACCGTCGTCTTGCCGGGCAAAGATCCCTCGGGCGTTGTTTCCGGTAGTCGAGAGGTCGCCCTCGGATTCTACGGTGATATCCCCGTCGCCGCCATTTTGACGCGCCAAGATACCATCAGCGTTATTCCCGGCCGTCGTGATGTTTCCGGTCGAACGGATTGTTATAAATCCATCGTCATTGTCTTGCCGGGCAAATATCCCGCGGGCGTTTCTACGGGTAGTCGAGAGGTCGCCCTCGGATTCAACGGTAATATTCCCCTCGCCGCCATTTTGGCGCGCCAAGATGGCATTCGAGTTGTTGCCTTCTGTTGTGATATTTCCCGTCGATTGGATCGCGATATCGCCATCGTCATCGCTTTGCTGTCCAACTATCCCGCCAGAGTTGTTAGCTTCCGTCGAGATATTGCCATCCGACACCACCGAGACATCCCCTTCGCCACCACTCTGAAGAGCGGTGATGCCTGTAGACCGACTTCCAGCTGTGCTGATGTCGCCCACTGAGTTGACCGATACCGCGCCGTCTCCACCGTCTTGATTGGCGTTAATTCCGTCTGAACGGCTGCCCGATGTGTTGATCCGACCATCTGATACTACTGACACGTTGCCATCACCACCTTGTTGAGTGACGCCGATTCCGACGCTTCGGCTGCGTCCGGATGTTGTAACGTTGCCAGTCGAGTTCACCGAAACGGTGCCGTCACCCTCAAGTTCGGATCGAATACCAAAGGAGCGCCGTCCGTTTGTTGCAATGTCGCCGGTCGAAGTGATCGAAACTTCCCCGGCGCCGTTTGCATCTACAACAATCCCATCCGCGCCATTGCCCGTGGTAACAATGCCGCCGGTTCCATTCGTCTGGATACTAAGGGTTGCGTTCCCTGATGGTGTGGCAAAGGCAACGCCGTCGGTTCCACCGCCAGGTGCAATTCCAGGTGCAGTAACACTATTGATATTGAGCGTTTCGATTGTGGGTCCGCTTGCCTGGACACCCGACGAAACATCTCCCGTGCAGGTGGCGACGTCACCCGCAACAGTGCACGGACCGTTTGACGGAGGAACAACCGTTTGCGCACTTAAAGGAGTTGCCACTCCGATCATTGCCCCCAAACCTATTGAACCGGCCGCAACCGGAACCGCGAAGACGCAAAATAAGGTAGGTCTAACCCGATGGTTGTTATTGGGCTGTGCTTTGGAAAGCGCCGCCGCATGACGGCACGCTCTACGGTTCAAACCGCATACTCGAAACATCTTGTTCACCACTTAAGGGTGGTTTGGAAACCACTACCGTTTTTTTTGCGCGGAACTCTCCGCGCACATGCCAGAGGCAAAAAAATGATGGCTTTTTGATGTTCCAATTAACGATGTGTTAACAAACTTCTGAATGGCCTTTTGTATGATGCAATTTGATCACATGTAGGATCTGAAAAACGATGAGCGGCAGCTTTGAACCGTCCGTTGTCACTTTAAGGACAGCATTGCGTGGTGCCCACCAGTAAACACATTGTGCGGCATTTGCCATTTTGGGCTCGTTGCCGCCTTTCGCTACTTTTCACATTAATGACCGGGCGGCAGACCAAACCGGACATTTGCAACTAAACTTTGCAGGTTAAGAAATGCGGAGGAAAAATGCTCCCGTAGTCCAAAACAGAAACGTTTGTTTTCGAAGTTAGGCCTCCCAAATACAATTTGACGAGGCCTACAGTGTTGCGAGTTCAGGGTGGCGATAGGCCTCTGGGTACGACATTGGCTTGAAAGGCCCATTGGGCACGACGCCATTCCAACTGCGTCCAAAATAACCCTGGAGGCAGTGTACAAGAGACCCTGCTTCGGCAATTCCGGGCAACGCGTATACACGGCACAGCCACCGCCACAAGTATGGGTAATCCAGGATTCGGGCACCATTAAGTTTCATCCGCACATAGTAGACCGGATCGTGACGATAGAGAGTTGGGAACAGGCGAAGATCTGCTTCTGAAAAGTGGTTGCCTGTCAAATAGGGCCTACCGTCTGAGAGATGTTCCTCCAAATATTCGAGTGTCTCGAAATAGCCGTCAAAAGCTGTTTCATAGATCGTTTGATCAGACGAAAACCCGGCCTTGTAAGCACCATTGTTAATCGCTGTATATATTCGTTCGTTCAGGTCGTGAATTTGGTGACGCGGCACTTCGTCTGGGTAAAGCCTAACGCGTTCAGCCGCCGGGATTGTGCTGCCAAGTGAATCCGCCGCAGCGTCCAGCATTCGGACAATTTCAGCGCTTTCGTTGTTAACAATGCGCCCTGCAATCTTGTCATACAGGATTGGAAGGGATTGCTCTTCAGAGCCTTCGGCACGATAGATCTCTTTGGCAAGGCGCAGTCCTTTGCCGGTGCCGGTCTCGCTCGTGCATTCTGGCAAAGTCTCACCTGTGAGCGATGCAATCCGATTAGGTGCAAACTCCCACAGGTTTGGCGCCTCTGGATCGTCGTCGCCAGTGCGGTTTGGAAATGCAACGTCCATCGTGATGCTGTTTTGAAGGCCCAACACATTTCGCGCCAGCGTCACTCTGTGACACCACGGACAATTCAGTGCTACGAAAAGGTGATAGCGATCAGGTTCTGTCGGAAACACAGGATCGCCAATAGCGTGGCGAAAGCCGCTGACACCGCGCACGAATTCACCCCGTGCGCGGCGCTTGTTGATATCAGTTTGGTCTTCTTCGGTAGACGTGTCGGTCATGACTTCAGCATCATCCTCTGAGCCGATGATGCAAGATGATTGGCACAGCCAATTCTTCTTCATCGCTGAGATGCCGTTTAAGGAACGCTTCAATCGTGTTGTTCGTCGCATGGAGCTGTCCGCCTTCGTCGTAAGCTTGCGCCTTATCAAGTGCGGATAGCTTGATCACACGGTTCGCCGTGCGGGTGAAGTCACTCAGCACCTTATCCAGATCGAAGTGATCCTGTTCCAGCAACTCAAGCCCCGCATCAAAACGAGGGTCCGCAGCAGACAATTCAGGGAAATAGCTGCGATCTTCCCAGCCGTGATGGCCATGCAGATTCCCGACTAGGTTGCGGCCATAGTAGGACAGCCGCCCCACGTAGTCGTCCAACCCCATGTCACTGCTCAACAGCTTCTCTGTATCCAGTCGAATACGTTCTGCCACACGGCGGAACATCTCATGCGCACCGAGCCAATGTTTGGTTTTTTCTTTGAAACCCGGATGGGCTTCCCAGCTGTCGCGGGGGTATTGCTTCAAGAGAAACCGCATCTCTTGAGGCATGTCGTCTTGGCGAATGGTATATGTATCGAGCATCGGTTGTCTCCTTTCAGGCCAAAGATGGGAGGTCGGGCAACTGCTCGCCACTAGCGAGAACGCACAGTCACTATGCGTCAGCGAACCCCTGCTAAGTCGGTCCAACACAAACCAGCGATCTTGCCTTTCTAGGCTTCGATGCCGTGCTGAATGAAATCTTGTAGGTCTTTGCGGCTACCCGAGGCCTTTGTCAGAACGGTATCAACGTCTTGCGGCGGAATACATTAAGTTGGTGCGTGACGGATTTCGAGAACCTGAAACGCATGATCGATCTCCACGATGGTTTGACCGCCGAGCTCGATCCGCACACGATGGGGTACTACCCGCAGCGCTGGTGGTCGCGGATAGTCTTGGACGTTTTCAGTTGTCCAACCTGTCATTTCGAACCTTTTTTATGAATCGGTTGTTCCATTTTCGAACTAGCGCGCAACCAGCGCTATTCTAGCGGAAAAGCTTCCAGCACACGGCGGGTGAACTTGCACCATCAAGACGCTCAATGTCAGCTTTGATCGGGCAGCACTTTTTGACCGGCGTTGCAGGCTGAGAAGCCGAAATGAGTGTCCTAACTCTACCAGTTCGCCAACAGTTCGCCCGTGCGCTGTAGGCCAAGGTCGAGGTTGGCAGCAACACCTCCCCCCACACCCAGTCGGATGTGGTTCTGCATCCCGTAAGACGAGCCCGGTAAGAGAAACGTCCGATAGGGATCAGCGAGCAAGCGTTTGGCGAACACGTCGCCATCAATCCCATCGAGCCGTGCCAAACCAATTAATCCAGCCTGAGGTTTGACCCAATCGAGGTTGGGCTGATCGGCAACAAACCTATCCAGGCGTTCCAGCGTTTTCATCCCAGCTGCCCGTGCAGCTTTTATAACCTGATTGTATCGGTCAGGCCTCAAAGCGATTTCGGCAATGACTTCGCCGAGAATATTCATAATTTCGCTCGAGTTTTCCCGCAGAATAATAGCGTCCCAAATCAGATCGGGATCACGGCATATCATCCAGCCGGTGCGTAGCCCCTGGAGCCCCAGTGCCTTGGAAACGCTGCCAGTCGTGATACCCCTAGAATACAGACCGGCAGTCGAAGGCGCGCGGGACCCGTCCCACTCCAATCCTGCGTAAACCTCGTCAACAACCAGCCATGCACCTACACGATCTGCGATTTGGACAAGCCTTTCCAGCTCTGCTTGTGTCATCAACTGCCCGGAGGGGTTATTGGGGTTGGTTATAAAGATTAGTCGAGTGCGTTCCGTTACTGCGGCCTCAACTTTGTCGAGCGGCAATACCCATCCAGCACTCTCTTCACGGTCGACAACTTTTAGCCTCGCGCCAACCGCCTCTGCCAATACACCCGCTTGTGGCCAACCCGGGCGTTCCGTTACGACTTCGTCGCCCGGTTGGACCGATTGCATGAATGCAAGATAATTGGCTTCTGCTGCGCCGGCGGTGATCAGAACGTCGTCTGGCTTGCAAACATCAGACAAGCCGGCGCGGTCCAAGACATGTCGTCGTAAAGCAGGCAGACCCCGAAAACTCTTTTGGTTCCAATCCAACGGCAGCGCTGGATCCAGCGCATCGATGAACTCACCCAAACGCGGTGACTCGGACAAGGAAAACCCGACGAAAGCTTCTGGATCCGTTTCTGTGGTATCCAGTAGGTACTGAAAGAGTGTGTGTATCTTGACTTTCATGCTCTACTCAAAATCTTTGTAGTCAATCAGGGAGATAGTCTGTGCAAGCAGAGGGATTTGTCAAAGGGCGACCGATTGACCTTTCGGTTTTGGACTACGGGCTGTTCAAGGTTCATTCCACTGGCCGCATAATTGGTATCTGCGGGTTTCTGATCCGGACAGATTTGGGAGAAGCAATACTCATCGATACCGGGTTCCCCGAAAAATATGCCACCGCCACTGACGCCGCAGTCAAAGAAGATCGATTGTTCGAGTTCGGCGAGGTCTTGAAGTGTGAACCAGACAATCTTCCAAGCGCACAACTGGCAAAACTCGGGCTTCTTCCGTCAGACATAACACTACAGATTTGTACGCACACCCATATCGACCATATCGGCGCACTGGGCGACTTTCCAAGCAGTCCAATTCTTATCTCTGCTGCGGAGCGAGCCTTACCCCGCCCGTTGTACTGGGGCGAAATGCGGCCTTTGGAATGGCCCGATCAGGATTACCTGGTTGTTGATGACGACGTAGAGATTGGGCCAGGTATCTTCGTTTTGATGGCACCCGGTCATGCGCCTGGCCAGATCGCGGTAATGGTCGATCTTCCATCGGGGACGGTTTTACTAACCAGTGATGCGATTTCCCGACCAGCAGAAATCGACGAGAAGTTTGCCGGGTCTTGGGACGAGGATGCAGCGATTGCCAGCGCAGACAGGTTGATGCGTCTGGCATCCGAGCGAGATGCGTTCGTAATCTATGGGCATTGTCCAAAGCAATGGCCTGTTCTGAAAAAAGCACCAGAAGGCTACAGCTGATCCCACCCCACGGACCATTTTCCATAAAGGCAACGGTGCGCCTAGGAGTTATCTGACGTCGCGACCTTGATTCAGAATAATCACATTTCCACTGGAAACATCACCAGCCGGCGAAATTAGAAAACCGACCCAAGCGGCGATTTGCTCGGGCAGCATCGCGCGGCCATGCGGCATAGCATTAACGGCTTTCTCCAAGACGTCCTTGGTTAAGACATTGAACAACGGTGTCTCAGTCATGGCAGGTGCCAGAGAATTTACACAGATTTTTTCCTGCGCGTATCGACGGGCAAGGTCTTTCGTAAGTGTATCCATCGCCGCTTTTGACGCCCGGTAATGGGGAGGGTCGAACACATCGAAATTGTAAGCTCCATTCGATGAGATATTTACAATCTTTTTGATGCCTTCGCGTTCCAACATCAACTGAACCGCCTGCTGGCAACATTGGAATGCAGAGTTAAAGTTTATCGCCATCTGCTTTTCGAGTTCCTCGGGCGGAATGTGCGGGAAGTCAGACATGAAGCAGGTGCCCGCGTTGTTTACCAAAGCATCCAGACCGCCATACTCTAACCTAATTCCATCAAACGTATGAGCGATAGCAATGGGATCCGTTAAGTCAACGCAGATAGGCGTGAATTCCGAACCTAACTCAGTTGACGTTTCACCTAGGCCCTCCTCGTTGAGGTCCAGTCCAAACACGTGGAACCCATCTGCCCGCAGTTGGCGACAAATGGCTTGCCCCATCCCTCCCGCTGCACCAGTCACTACCGCTGTTTTCATAACAAATCCTCCCACCTTGGTATGTTTTGGGATACTCCGAGTTAAAGCAGAAAACTCACAACCCCTTTTTCTGAAAACCGAGAAAGTCAATTCCGTTTGAATTCAGCGCGCGTTCGTTTTGGGCTCAAGCTAGACTTTGCAAAGTCCGCTTTCTGCGCATTGCTGCACATTTGTTGACAAATCAGCCTCGCGAAAGGCGATCATACTTTTTTGAACGTCTGCTTTTGACATTCCATTATGGAACCGTTGCGGGTGAATAAAACGACCGGTTTCCGCTCCAATTCGGTTTGCCCCCCTTTAAGAGTTTCACGCGGAAAAATTTGACTTCCCCCGCCGGTCCCTTGGCTTAACGCCTGCAACTTTTGATAAGGCATATGGCTTAAGCACATCAGATACGTAGCTATCACTCAAGGCCTTGCGGTCGGGAATGTACAAGCCCGGGCATGGACTTTCGCCCTAAGATTCAGAGTTTTGCGTTTTGGTGCTGGTTGATGACGCGCACCGCGGGCCATAATTATCATCGACCGCGTGCCACCTCCGATACAAGTTATTGTTGGCTTCAAAGTGCAGGTCCGCCGCTGCCCCAACTTGCCCATCAACCTCCGGGCTGCACAAAGAGACCAGTCCACGATGCCATTGCAATTTGTGCCCATCCAGAACCGTCGCTAGGCGTCCATCTGAGCAAATCATACTTACGAATTCCGGAACGGCGTTCAGATCAAACTTCGGGCTTTCTAAGTATTTTTGGGCATAGTCTTGTACAATCTCCTCGTAAGGCCCCCTGGGCACGATGTTCCTTTCCCAATAGCTTCTTTCTCAGAGGTTTGAACGGGTCTATCTTTTTGCCTTGTGACACGAAAATGACTTCCCCTCGATGCTGCCGGCTAAGTGTCTTTCCGACCTCGCTCAAGGCGAGCGCTCAGTTCACTGCACACTGTATCCATTGCTGGTCTTAGCGCGTCGAGCGACGGCTTCACTTAGCGCTGACCGGTGATTGACAGCGGCGTGTGATTGAGCAGGCGCCCCACAATCTCTTCCAATATCCCCGCCTCCATGGCGACCGTCGCAAGTGTTCGGCGAAGGGAATGAATGGACCATTGCAGACGTTCAGGTCCCTTCAAATGCCCGCTGGGCGATTTGGGCGTCGGAAACACCCATTGACGATGCAGACCTCGCAGAGGTGCCAATATCTCGTGATGAAACTGTAAGATGGGAAGATTAAAGCTGCGCCCGTTCTTAGTCATCGGCAGATGGATGTGATCTTCGTACATATTCCTCCATACAAGCGTCAGTGCCTCGGTTTTTGCGGAAGCCTGTGAACAAGAGCAGTTCGTAGGAAACCTTATGGATGGGGTTGTACAGCTCATCCACGGCAAGGCGCCATGCGCTCGAGTCCTCAATGATCGAACCGTTCGGTTGCTCCTCATTCCAATCGATAGCCATCGTCGGGCCTTCCTGCAGATCATGTACGCGCCGCGCATGGTTCCAGACCGTCCGAAAGTACTTCAATGTGTGATTTGCGGAGGATGGTGTTGCCGCCATGGATCTGTGACGCTCAACCACCATCGACTTGGTTATCTCATCCAGCGGCAGGCGCAGCCAATCTTTCAAATGTAGCTCGAACTGCTGACGCACCCCAGATCGGAGAGCCTCAGACCGAAGCTCGGGACGTGCCAAATAGGTTTCCATGGCCGTCTCAACCGTGGGCGCTCCGATCTGTAAAACGCTTGCCCGCTCCCCTGCCCCAGTCAAGCGCATATCCCAGTGCAGTTTCTCGAGCAGTATCTGCGGAAATCATCGGGTAGCGCCCGATCAAAACACGCCGCGTTTGGCCCCCAACGTCTTTCAGGAAGTACCAGGTCTTTGACTGTTTCCCAACGAAGAGCACAAGCCCGTTGATCTCGCCATCCCAGTGCTTGGCGGTGCCCTGTTTTGTCTGCGGAACCTTGCGTGCGAATGTCTCTGCGAGCTTTGGCATCTTATCGGCTTTTTGTCGCAAACAGCATGATAGTAACTGCTACCACATGGTACGAGCTGCAACATATTATTGAACTGGATGAAAGATATAGCAACTACACGATACTCAGTGAAACTGATCATTGTTGCTTGGAGGGCAGGGGCTTTACCAATAAGCTATACCCGCTCAATGTTTGGGTTGGCTAATCCAAGCGTCTAGGGACATCAAAAACCGAAATCACGCCGGGCGTGCATTTCCTTGGGGCGGCGGGTCTGTCAGATATCCTCGCCCGGCGGCTCCAGCGCGCCGCCCGGTTCCAGCAGGGCGCGCTCGGACAGCCATGGGTTCAACTCAAGGGCCGCGTTTAGGGTGGTGCGGGCCTCATCCAGACGTCGCAGACCCAGCAACGTCAGAGCACGGCCGCTCATGGCCGCGATGTGATTTGGGGATAGCTCCAGCGCCCGATCCAGATCAACCAAGGCCGAAGGGAAGTCTTGCCGCAGGAAATTGACGAAAGCACGTTGGTTGTATCCTTCGGCATAGTCCGGGCAGTAGACCACCAGTTCATCTAGCTCTTGCAAAGCGCCCAGAAGATCCGATGCCTCGCGCCGCGCCATGCCACGATCCAATAGCTTCTGAGCGCGCAGGTCGGGCGCATCGGTCCACAGCTCCCACATCTGGTTGGAAATCCCGCGCGCCTCGGACTGCGACTCGGCCTGTTGAATTTGTGCAATCAGCGCGCCCATTCCTTCCGTATGGTCCGGTGCAGACGGGCAGGATTGCGCCAAAGCGGGAGTTGTAAGCCAAAGGGCAAAGACAGGTGCTATGAACGTGCGGATCATAGACCAAGTGTGACGCACAATCCGCTTTGGTCAAGTTTCGCGGTCGATGCCACCCAGCAAACCGGTTTCTTTCACCGCTTCCATCGCAACAAAGGTCGAGGTATTGGCGACATGCGGCAGAGACGAGATCTTCTCGGCCAGCACCGCGCGGTATTCCGACATCGACCCGGTGCGCACCTTCAGCAGATAGTCGAAATTCGACGCGATCATATGGGCTTGCTCGATCTCCGCGATCTTGCGGACCGCGGCATTGAACTCGGCCAGCGCTTTTTCTCGCGTGTCAGTCATGCGCACCTCGACAAAGGCCACGTGATCTAGCCCCAACCGGATCGGATCCAACATTGCTCGGTATCCTGTAATCACCCCATCTGCCTCAAGCCGCTTCAACCGTGCCTGGGTCGGCGATTTCGACAACCCGATCCGCCGCGCCAAATTCGCGACCGAGATGCGCCCATCTTCGGCCAGAGCCTGCAGAATCGCGCGATCAAAGCGGTCGAGGTTCGGAAAGTCCATTTGCATCGAAATACCGTCAAAAATCAGTTCATTTATCCTGTTTATGACAAAACTCAGTCCGTTGTCCCGAAAAAATCCGCGTATACTGACAAAAACGCCCGGAGGAACAATGTCTCACAGCCTGCGCACATCCATCGACACCCACACCTATGCCGATCAATCGACCGTTCTGCAGACATTGACCGACCAGGCCGCCCTGTCCGAGGCGGACCGTCGCGCCATCTGCGACGCGGCCGCTCAGTTGGTTCGCGATATCCGCTCCAGCACTTCGCCCGGCATGATGGAAGTGTTTCTGGCCGAATACGGCCTGTCCACCGACGAAGGCGTGGCGCTGATGTGCCTGGCCGAGGCGCTGCTGCGAGTACCCGATGCGGATACGATTGATGCGCTGATCGAAGACAAGATCGCGCCCTCGGACTGGGGCAAACATTTGGGACAGTCCTCATCATCGCTGGTCAACGCCTCGACCTGGGCCTTGATGCTGACCGGCAAGGTATTGGATGAGGGCAAAGCCTCACCCGTAAGCGCCATCCGCGGGGCGATCAAGCGGCTGGGTGAGCCGGTCATCCGAACCGCTGTTGGACGCGCGATGAAGGAGATGGGGCGTCAGTTCGTTCTGGGCGAGACCATTCAATCGGCCATGGATCGCGCCAGCGGGATGGAGACCAAGGGCTACACTTATTCTTACGACATGCTGGGCGAAGCGGCCCGGACCGAGGCCGACGCCGCCCGATATCACCTGTCTTATTCGCGCGCCATCGCCGCCATTGCCGAGGCGTGCACCCATGACGATATCCGCGCCAATCCCGGCATCTCGGTCAAGCTGTCCGCCCTGCATCCGCGCTATGAACTGGCGCAGGAGGCGCGGGTCATGGATGAGCTTGTCCCCCGCCTGCGCGCGTTGGCCTTGCTGGCCAAGGCCGCTGGCATGGGCCTGAACGTGGACGCCGAGGAGGCCGACCGGCTGTCTCTGTCCCTGCAAGTCATCGAGGAGGTCATGGCCGAGCCTGCCTTGGCCGGTTGGGATGGGTTCGGCATTGTGGTTCAGGCTTACGGCCCGCGCGCCGGATTAGTTCTGGATACGCTTTACGACATGGCCCAACGCCATGATCGCAAGCTGATGGTGCGGCTGGTCAAAGGCGCCTATTGGGACACCGAGATCAAGCGCGCGCAGGTCGAAGGTGTCGATGGCTTCCCCGTTTTCACCCATAAGGCCGCGACCGATATCTCGTATATCGCGAACGCCCGCAAGCTGCTGGGCATGACCGACCGGATCTATCCGCAATTTGCCACGCATAACGCTCATACCGTCAGCGCCATCCTGCATATGGCCGAGGGGCAGCCATTCGAGTTCCAGCGTCTGCATGGGATGGGCGAAACGCTGCACGGGCTGGTTCTGGGCACGCACAAAACCCGCTGCCGCATCTACGCGCCGGTTGGGGCGCATCGGGATTTGCTGGCCTATTTGGTTCGGCGTCTGCTGGAGAACGGCGCGAACTCTTCCTTCGTGAACCAGATTGTGGATGAGGCCGTGCCACCGGAAGAGGTCGCTGCAGATCCGTTCACCGCAATTGAAACACCCCAGTCACACTTGCCGACGGGGCCAGAGCTGTTTTTGCCCGAGCGTCCCAACTCCAAGGGCGTTGATCTGCACCACACACCAACGCTGGACCAGATCGACGCAGCGCGGGATCGGTTTCGAGAAACCGAGTGGCATGCCGGGCCGCTCTTGTCCGAGGACGCGAAACCCATGGCTGAAAAGCCGGTGATTAACCCGGCCAAACCGCTGGACAAGCCTGGCACAGTTGCACCGACCAGCACTGCGGATGTGGAGCTTGCCCTGGCCTCGGCCAGCCCATGGCAAGCCCCGGCAGAACAACGCGCCAAAGCTCTGAACGCAGCCGCCGATCTGTATGAGGCTCATTTCGGAGAGCTCTTCGCCCTTCTGGCACGCGAGGCGGGGAAATCCCTGCCCGATGCCGTTGCCGAGCTGCGCGAAGCAGTGGATTTCCTACGCTACTACGCGGCGAACATTCCCGACGCCAAACCGGCCGGAATTTTCACCTGTATCAGCCCCTGGAACTTCCCTCTGGCGATCTTCACCGGACAGATTTCGGCAGCTCTTGCGACCGGCAACGCTGTCCTCGCCAAACCCGCACCGCAGACGCCTCTGATCGCGCATCGGGCGGTGCAACTTTTGCATGAAGCCGGAGTTCCTTGCGATGTATTGCAATTACTGCCCGGCGGACCGGAGATCGGGGCTGCGCTGACCTCCGACGCGCGCGTTTCGGGCGTGGCGTTCACCGGATCGACGGCGACGGCGTTGAAAATCCGGTCGGCCATGGTGCAGAACATGCGCCCCGGTACGCCGCTCATCGCCGAGACGGGCGGATTGAACGCGATGATCGTAGACAGCACGGCGCTGCCGGAACAGGCGGTGCAGTCCATCATCGAAAGCGCGTTTCAGTCGGCCGGCCAGCGCTGCTCGGCCCTGCGCTGCCTCTATCTGCAAGCGGATATCGCCGAGGATGTGCTGACCATGCTCAAAGGCGCGATGGACGCACTGCAAGTCGGAGATCCGTGGCAGATCTCGACCGATTGCGGGCCGGTCATTGATGAGGCCGCGCGTCAGGGGATCGCAGATCACGTCGCGAAAGCCCGTGCAGAAGGGCGCGTTCTGAAAGAACTCAACACGCCGCCCGAGGGGACATTCATTGCCCCGACCCTGATCGAAATCGGCAGCATCTCGGACCTTGAGCGTGAGATTTTCGGCCCGGTTCTGCACGTTGCCCGCTTCAAAGCGCAAGAGATCGACGCGGTGATCGCCGACATCAACGCCACTGGCTACGGGCTGACCTTCGGCCTGCACACCCGCATCGACGACCGGGTTCAGCATGTGACCGAGGCGATTCACGCGGGCAATGTCTATGTCAACCGCAACCAGATCGGCGCCATCGTGGGATCTCAACCCTTCGGAGGCGAGGGGCTTTCGGGAACAGGCCCCAAGGCGGGCGGGCCGAACTACATGGCCCGGTTCTGCGCTCCCGATCGTCAGAGCACCTCAGAGACATGGCAGACGACTGCGGATTTGCCTGCGCCGAAAGGGCAACCGGCCCCGGTTCGCACCCAAACCCTGCCCGGACCTACGGGGGAATCAAACCGGTTATCTGAATTTGCGCGGCCTCCGCTGTTGTGCCTCGGCCCCGGCGAGACCGCTGCGTGCGCTCAGGCAGATGCGGTTCTGGCCTTGGGTGGGACGGCGATTGAGGCAACGGGCACGCTCGACCTGCATCGTCTGAAAAACCTGACGGGCTTCGCGGGCGTTGTCTGGTGGGGCGACGAGGAAACCGCCCGTCAGATCGAACAGCATCTGGCGCGGCGCGACGGACCGATCCTGCCCATGATCCCCGGCCTGCCGGATCGCACGCGGGTCTTGGCGGAACGCCATGTCTGCGTCGATACAACGGCGGCGGGCGGCAATGCGGCGCTGTTGGGTGGTGCGGCATAACCTGACCTTGACGCTGGGCGCGGAAAAGCCCAGCGTCGCGCCATGTTTCCGATCCGAGATCACAACCCCTCGGGGCGCACGCCCTATGTTGTCTACGCCCTGATGGCGGCGAATATCCTGATCTTCGTCAGCTATGTCGGGATCATGGACAACGCACGGGTGCTTCAGCAGTTCTATTTCGACTACGCGATCATTCCCGCCCGTAGCGCCGAAGGGGTCGCACTCGAGACCTTCGTGACCTCGATGTTCCTGCATGGCGGCTGGATGCATCTGGCGGGCAACATGCTGTTTCTGTGGATTTTCGGGGACAATCTGGAAGACGAAATGGGCCACCTGCCCTTTCTGCTGTTCTACCTTGTCGCCGGGATCGGAGCCGGACTGATCCATGTGATCACCGCACCCGACTCGATAGTACCCACAATAGGCGCATCCGGAGCGATTGCTGGCGTGATGGGCGGGTATCTACTGCTTTTTCCCAAAGCCCGCGTGGATATTCTGCTGATCCTGATCGTCTATTTCAGGGTCTTTACCATCCCGGCCTTCGTGATGCTCGGGGTTTGGCTGGCCCTGCAGTTTTTCGGCAGTCTTTCCAGCAACCCCAACGAAGGCGGCGTTGCTTATTGGGCCCATACCGGAGGGTTCGTCGTGGGGCTGATCCTGTGCATCCCGCTCTGGCTGAAACGCGGAGGGCCAGCGTACTGGGACCGCACGCACGGTCACCCGCCTCACCCCGAGACGAAATACAAGCTTTCGCAATCGCGGATCCCGCGCGTGCCGCGTAGGTAAAGGCGTTTAAAGCGTTTTGCGTTTTATCTGAGGCAAAGTGGTCGAAATGCGCGTTCGATCGAAGGGAGAGGCAGCGTTTTTCGATTCAAATCAAACGCAAAGCGATCTAGCCCCGGATGACCTTGGCAAAGCTGTCAAAGATCGGCTCGTTGGCGCAGATGACCTCGCCATCTTCCAGAATGCTGCCTTCGGGGTTCAAGGGCTGAACCAGACCACCGGCCTCTTTCACGATGATGATCCCGGCGGCCAAGTCCCATGCGTTCAAGCGGCGCTCCCAAAAGCCCTCGTAGCGACCAGCCGCCACATAAGCCATGTCGAGCGCGGCTGCGCCCCAGCGGCGCACGCCGGCACATGCCGGCATCAGGCGCGCCAGATCCTGCAGCGTGGCAGGCAAATCCGAGCGACCACCGAAGGGCAGACCAGTCGAGAAAACAGACTCGATCATGCGGTGACGGCCCGAGACGCGGATGCGCATATCGTTCATCCAGGCGCCCTCGCCTTTTTCAGCAAAGAACATCTCGTCCTTGGCGGCGTCGTAGATCACACCGGCGACGATCTTGCCTTTGTGTTCCAGCGCGATCGAGATCGCCCAGTGCGGCAACCCGTGCAAGAAGTTGGTTGTGCCATCCAGCGGATCGACGATCCAACGGCGGGTCGGGTCCTCGCCGTCAATCGCACCGCCCTCTTCGGCCAGCCAGCCATAGGTCGGACGCGCGCCCAGCAGTTCCTCTTTCAGGATGGCTTCAGCGGCGATATCGGCCTTGGACACGAAATCGCCCGCGCCTTTCATCGACACCTGCAGGTTCTCGACTTCACGGAAATCCTTGACCAGAGACCGCCCCGCCTTGCGCGCGGCTTTGATCATGATGTTGAGATTTGCACTGCCAACCATTGTGAAAAGGCTCCTGTCCGGTCAAACCGCGCGTATACTGATGCAATGCGCCCTTGCCAAGAGGAATGATGCGCATAGCAGACCTTAGCGAAACGCCGTTACTGCGCCTGCAACTTCTGCGCCTCGTCTCGCGCCAGTTTGACCAGCTCTTGGACAAAGGGTTTTTCCAGATCCTCAGTGCGGACAGCGGCATAGAGACGACGTGTAATCCCTTCTTTTGTCAGCGGGCGGGTGACGTAGTCTGAGTTGTATTTGACCTCGCGCACGACCCAATCCGGCAGGACAGAAATCCCCCGATTTGAGGCGACAAGCAGCAGGATCACGGCTGTCAGTTCAACCTGTCGGATGCTGGCTGGTTCAACCCGCGCCGGGATCAACAACTGGCTGAACACGTCCAATCGCGTGCGCTCGACGGGATAGGTGATCAGGGTCTGACCGCGAAAATCCTCGGCCTCGATGAAGTCTTTCTCGGCCAGCGGATGGGAAGATGCGGCGACGAACACCGGGTTATAGTCGAACAACTCCACGAACTCGACACCCGGCAGGTCTTCGGGGTCAGAGGATACCACCAGGTCGACCTCCTCCTTCTGTAAGGCGGGCAGCGCGTCGAATGCGAGGCCAGGGCGGATATCTACGTCGACATCGCCCCAGGATTTGCGGAAGGCCTCCAACACTGGAAATAGCCATTCGAAACAGGCGTGGCATTCAATCGCAATATGCATCCGCCCCGTGCGGCCATCGCGCAGGGATGAGAACTCATGCTGCGCGGCCTCGACCTGAGGCAGAATCTGCTCGGCCAGCCGCAACAGACGCAGACCCGCCGCCGACAGCTTCATCGGCTTGGACCGACGCAGGAACAATTCGACTCCGGCTTGATCCTCCAGCCCCTTTATCTGGTGGCTCAGCGCCGATTGGGTGATGTTCAGCTGATCGGCCGCACGTGCAAGGCCGCCACAGTCATGGATCGCCTTGATGGTGCGCAGGTGCCGGAATTCGATGTGCATGTGAAGTGGAGCTCATGTTGTTCTTGAGGAATATGAGTTTGTCTCACAATGCGTACCGTGCGACAAGACCCTCAGTTTATCCTGAGAGGCTGCGATGACCAAACCTGAAATCTCATTCGAGTTTTTTCCACCCAAAACGCTGGAGGCCTCATTTCGGCTGTGGGATACGGTGCAGACGCTGGCCCCTCTGGAGCCCCGGTTCGTTTCGGTCACCTATGGCGCTGGCGGCACCACGCGCGAGCTAACGCGCGATGCAGTCGCGACTTTGCACAAGTCATCGGGCCTGCCGGTTGCGGCGCATTTGACCTGCGTCGATGCCTCGCGTCAGGAAACGTTGGATATTGCAGACACCTTCGCTCGTGCCGGTGTGGAAAATATTGTCGCCTTGCGTGGCGATCCGCCGAAGGGTCAGGACAGGTTTGTCCCTCATCCCGAAGGTTTTGCAAACTCTGTTGAATTGATTGAGGCCCTCGCAGAAACCGAGATGTTCAGCATTCGCGTTGGCGCCTATCCCGACATTCACCCCGAAGCACGGGATACGCGGACCGATATCGACTGGCTAAAGGCCAAGCTGGACGCGGGCGCCGATGAGGCACTGACGCAGTTCTTCTTCGAGGCCGAGACCTTCTTCCGGTTCCGCGATGCCTGTGCCAAAGCCGGGATCGACAAGCCGATCGTGCCGGGCATCCTGCCGATCGAAAACTGGAAAGGCGCGCGCGCCTTTGCCCAGCGCTGCGGCACTCGGATACCCGAATGGGTCGATCACGCCTTTGAAAAAGCCCTGCGCGATGACCGCGAGGATCTGCTGGCTACGGCCCTTTGCACCGAGCTGTGTTCGGACCTGCTGGAGGGCGGCGTCGACAAGCTGCACTTCTACACCCTGAACCGGCCCGAGCTGACCCGCGACGTGTGCTTCGCCCTTGGGATCACCCCGAAAGCCGAACTGCAGAACGTCGCCTGATCCCTGTCGACAAAGACGAAATACCCGCGCCATCCGAAAGCGTGGGCATTTTGCCTTGCCGCTGGAACAATGTCTGCACGGCCAGATCATTGTTCCCCGCAACTAGTTCAATCTTGAGAAGAATTTGACAAAATCGTGACCGTACTCAAACTGGTCTCGTGTACGTTAATGAGTGTTTTTGAGTATGAAACCTGTCGATAAGATCGCAGCGCGAAACAGCGCGCTGGCGGACCTAGGGTTGTCCCCCTCTGCCAGTTCCGACGAAATCCGCGAAGCTTGGCGCAATATTGCCTTCCGAGCGCATCCCGACCATATGCCGGGGGATTGCGAAGACTTCTCGCGCGCCAAGACTGCCTATGATTTTCTGCGCAAACAGGGGTTGGGCGCAAAAGGCGCATCGGGCCCGCAGATGCCGAAACGGCCGCGCCTCAAAAAGCGCGTGATCGAGTTACCGCCCGAAGACATCTCCGCCTGCAAATCCATGCTAAACCCGACGCAAGCACTGCCGCATATGGCGGATTCACCATCGCCTCGGGACGCAGATGTTGCACCGGCCGCATCAGACCATGTGCCCGATGCCGTCGGATGCTATGGTCGTCACCTGACCTTTTTCGTGGCGACGCCGGTTACCGAAGGGGCGAACCGCATCGCTCTTCCGACCTCGTTGCTAAGCAACAGACGGCATGTCGAGACCGAGATTCTGAGCTTCAAGTCCAACAATGCCGGCCCGGGCGAGGTGGTGATTCCTGACACCATTTGCGAACGCAAATTTCCGGGGGCAAAGAGTGTCCGTATCCGGTTCGAAGCCAATCAGGACATGATCGACGAATTCTGGCTGGCTGGATAGTCAGCCAGAAAGAAGCCCGGCTCAGTGGAGGGGAGCCGGGCTGTTTTTTTTTACGACATTGTCTGCGCGATTAGTTGCTGACCGGACCTTCCGAGGTGAATTTCGGGATTACGCTGGTCGATGCGTCCGCGCTTTCGATACCGGGCCAGTTACCTTCGGCCAGGTTGATGTTGCCGGGGATGTCCTCTTCGAAGAAGCCCACAACAACGTCGGTGATGTTCAGGTACAGCTTGTCATCAACGATACGCCACAGGTTCGGGTTTGCCGGAACCTTGCCACCTTTTGAGACGCCATAGGCGCAATGCCCGTCATATTGAGGTGCGTAGTAGGCCGGGTTCTCAAGGAACTTGTCGCGGTTTTCTTCCGATGCAAAAGCCCAGGTTGCGCCATTGTATTCCGCCGTGATGTCGGCATTGCCGCGTACACCTTCTGGCTGCGACGTCCCCACCGGTGCCTGATCAAGGCCGCGATAGGCGACAACATCATAGCCAGAGACCGCGAATCCGGTTCCGTCGACATATTGGGGGCCTGCAAAAGCCGGAATTGCCAGAGCCATGGCCGCAGCAAAAGACAGGGCAAAACGTTTCATGTGGTCATTCCTTTTTCGTGTATCGGGGGTGCCGTTTGGCTGACACCACAGACAATAAGCGATTCTGGGGCGCTTCGTAGGCCCGCTCGCGCCGGTGTGACCATCAACGAGATTTCGTGAGAGAATTATTACAGTTTCCCGCGTCAAGCGGGGTTGGACTCGGGGATTTGCAACATTAGCTGTTAGCGCATCGGCTTTGCAGCCCTGCGATTGGCAAGAAAGGCATCAGATGAGCGATCAATCCACTTACACTCCCCCTAAAGTCTGGACCTGGGATAGCGAAAGCGGCGGACGCTTCGCCAATATCAACCGCCCCATCGCCGGCGCAACCCATGACAAGGACCTGCCCATTGGCCGCCACCCCATGCAGCTTTATTCGCTGGCCACGCCAAATGGCGTCAAAGTGACAGTTATGCTCGAAGAGCTTTTGGCGCTGGGTCACGAAGAAGCCGAATACAATGCGTGGCTGATCAATATCGGCGAAGGGGATCAGTTCAGCTCGGGCTTTGTCGAGGCGAACCCAAACTCGAAAATCCCAGCGCTCTGGGATCGGTCGGGCGAGGAACAAGTGCGCGTCTTCGAAAGCGCTTCGATCCTGTTCCATCTGGCCGAAAAATTCGGAGCGTTCTTGCCTGAGTCAGGCCCGGAACGGACCGAAGTGATGAACTGGGTGTTCTGGCAGATGGGTAGCGCGCCTTATCTGGGCGGCGGATTCGGCCATTTCTACGCCTATGCGCCTGAGAAATGGGAGTACCCGATCAACCGCTTCGCCATGGAAGCCAAGCGCCAGCTGGACGTGCTGGACCGTCAACTGGCCGAAAACACCTATATCGCAGGCGAGGATTACTCGATCGCGGATATGGCGATTTGGCCCTGGTATGGGCAGCTGGTTCTTGGACGTCTCTATGATGCTGCCGAGTTCCTCGATGTGGAATCCTATGAAAACGTCATGCGTTGGGCCAAGGCGATTGACGCGCGTCCGGCCGTAAAGCGGGGCCGCATGGTCAACCGCGCGTTTGGCGAGCCGCATACGCAGCTTCATGAACGCCATGAGACCAGCGATTTTGATACCCGCACGCAGGACAAGCTGGAAGCGGCAGCGGATTAATCTCTTCGAGGTTCGTTCGGGACATTTGGCGCGGTGCAAAAGACTTCACCGCGCTTCTTTATTTCAGGATCGGCGGGTTCTCGGGATCGCTACCGGGCACAGGTCGGGTTAGGTCTCGGGCCTCTGGCTGAGGCAGGTCGAACCGCAAACCAACCTTCGCCAAAGACGCAGCAGCGGGCGCTTCGTGTGCAAAGAACCCGACATCCATCGCTCCGGCTTCGATCCCCGAAAAGGTCAGCGCCTCGGATGCAGCCTTGGCCAGCGCCGATTGCGCCCCGTCCACGGCCCCGACAAAGCCCAGCAAGTGGCCCGAAGCGCCGGTTTCGGATTTGGTGCTGACCAGATAGGCCTCCTGCGCCAGACCGATTGCAGTCGACAGCTTCGTATCCAACGCGCGCAACAGGGTTTCCGGCAGGCCGGTCGGAGGCAAAAACTCGGCCAGTTTCTCTTCGACCTCGGCGGGCGCATGTTCCAGCGTTGTCGCCAGCCAGCCCAGCGCCTCGGACGGGATCAGCATCGAGGATGGCGCGACCTCGAGGTTCAGGCCCAGACCGATCCCCTGCCCTGCCAACATCGAAGACAGGATACGCCCCGAAAGCGCCGCATAGGGAACGGGACGTCCGGCGAACTGCGCCAACCGATCCTCGCGATCAAAGGCCAGTACAAAGCGGCCATCGGCCACGTCGAACAGCTCGGGTGAGATATTCTCGCCCTGCGCCTCTTCGGTCAGCATCAGGAACAGCTCACTATCGGCCAGCCGCTCAAAAAAGCGCAGCCGGACGGCATCGTCCTGCGGAGCAGTTTCCATCGCGGTATGCGCCGTGTCCAGCGCCGTTGCTTCAGTCATTCAGAACCTCTTGCACCCGTGCCCGCAAGGCCGGCAGCAGGTCGGTCTCGAACCACGGGTTTTTCTTGATCCATGCAGTATTGCGCCACGACGGATGAGGCAAGGCAAAGATGTGCGGCGCGTGGTCCCGCCAGTTGCGAACCGTCTCAGTGACCGAACTGCGCACTCCAAGATGGTACTTATGGGCGTGCCCCCCGACCAACACGGTCAGAGGGACCGGCCCCAGCGCCTCAACAACCCGGTCATGCCAGGTTTTACGGCACAAAGCGGGCGGCGGAAGATCCGCTTTGCGGTCGTCATATCCAGGAAAGCAGAAGGCCATGGGCACAATGGACAGACGATCCCGGTTGTAAAACACTCCTTCGCCGATCCCCAACCAATCCCGCAGGCGATCCCCTGAGGGGTCTGTAAAAGGCCGCCCCGACTCATGAACCCGCGCGCCCGGAGCCTGCCCCGCAACCAAAATGGGGGTGCCAGAGCGGAACCAGACGACAGGGCGCGGCGCGTGCTGCGTCGCGGTTTGCGCGAACGCATCCGCACACAGCCGACAGGCCGAGATTTCCTTTTGCAGATCGCTCATAGCCGCAGTCTTGCACCGAAATCGTGAGTATCAAGGGAAGATAACCACCCTCGAACTTGCCGCCAAAACATCTTTTCGTGTTGATGTTTGGCACGATGTGATCTGCACTTTGTGAAGATGCATTGAACATTTGTTTCATAATTCGACATAATGTAGCCAACATGAAACGATAGACTTCGCATCCAAACGCTCACCAAAAAGAGCGATCAAACCAAAGGATTGAGCAGCAGGCCAAGCATGCTTGAGTTCGAGAATGTCAGTAAATCCTTCTGGACGGGGACGCGCCGCAAGGTGATCCTCGACCGGGCTTCTTTCCGCGTCGAACTCGGAACCTCGCTTGGCGTGCTTGCGCCGAACGGGACGGGAAAAACCACTCTGATCAATATGATGGCGGGTTTGGAAAAGCCCGATGAAGGGGTCATCCGGCGTGAGTGCAAAGTGTCTTTCCCGATGGGGTTTACCGGTGGTGTCTCCTCGAAGATGTCTGCATTGGAGAACGCACGCTATATCGCCAAAATCTACGGAATGGACCCCGACTATGTCGAAGCCTACTGCAGCTGGCTGTGCGGTCTTGGCGAGTATTTCAACCAGCCTCTGGCCACCTATTCTTCGGGAATGAAGGCCAGATTCACCTTTGCGCTGATGCTGGCACTGGACTTCGACATGTACCTGATTGATGAGGGCATGCCGGCGTCCACGGATGTGGAATTCAACCATAAGGCCGGCGCGATCCTGCAGGAAAGGCTGCGCACGACAACGCTGGTCATCGTGTCGCACAGCCCCGCAACGCTTGAAAAATTCGTGAAACAGGCGGCCGTTCTGGTGGATGGTCAACTGCGCATGTTTGAAACCTTGGAAGAGGCAAAGCAGTTATATGACTACGAAACCCAAGGTTAGAAAATACAACTGGCGCCACAAGGCGCAATCAGACACCTCGCCCGAGGCCCGCTTGGACGCCATGGCGCGCATTCGCAGCGCCACGCAGGCCTCGTCAGGCGAAACGCAGCCCGGGGCCGAGCTGGACGATATCAAGCGCGAAGGCCTGACCGGTCGGCAATTGCGCATCGCCCGGCGTCTGGCCAGCAAACACGGACTGGCCGCGACCTCGGACTATGACGCGGTACGCCTGCTACGCAAGAAGGGCATTGATCCATTCCGGCGCAGCAATCTGCTGGAGCTTGCCTCGGCCAATGCTTCGGCGAAAACGGAGAGTGACGAAACGGCACCCGTCCAGTTGCCGCAACCGGTGAGCGAGGCTCCTCAGACCCTACCCGGACCTGAGATGAGCCCGGCCGAGCGGCGCGATCGCGAAATCGGTCAGATCCAGAAGGACATCGCGCTCCGCCGAAAAAAGAAACTGGCGGCGTTGTTCGCGCGGCTTGCGGTGTTCGTCTTTCTGCCCACTTTTGTGGTTGGCTACTATTTCTATCGCGAGGCAACGCCGATGTATGCCAGCGATTCGGCCTTTTCGATCCTGCAAGCGGACGGCGGTGGCGGAACAATTGGCGGCCTGTTGAGCGGAACCCAATATGCAACCGCGCAGGATTCAGTTTCCACCCAAGAGTTTCTCGAATCCAAGGACGCATTAGAGCGTCTGGAACGGGACATGGGCTTTTCCCAGATCTTCAAACAGGAATGGATCGACCCGATCCAGAGGCTGCCTCAGGACGCCAGTCTGGAAGACACCCACAAGCTGTATAAACGTATGGTGACCATCGGATATGACCCAAGCGACGGGATCGTCCGTATGGAAGTCGCTGCCCCCGAACCTGAAATCGCTGTCGAACTGTCGCAACGCCTGATCTCTTACGCGGAAGAGCGGATCAACAGCCTGTCCGGCCTTAAGCGCGAGGATCAGATGCGCGATGCGCGGGAAGGGTTCGAGGCGGCGCAGTCAGAGCGGCGCAAGGCGCAGGAAGCATTGATCGAGTTGCAGCTGCAGGGTGCCTTGCTGGACCCTGAAAACGTCATCGCTGGTCTTCGCGGTCGGATCAATGAGATCGAGGTCGCCATTCAGGATAAAGAGCTGGAACTGGCCGCCCTGCAGGACAACCGCCGACCAAACCAAGCCAAGGTCGATGGAGTCAGTGCCGATATCGCCCGCTTGGAAGTGGTCCTAGCCGAGTTGAACGCCGAGATGCTGGACGCATCCGCAGGCGAAAACTCGCTGGCGCGGTTGAGCGTTCGAATCCAGATGGCGCAGGCCGATCTGGCGGCGCGTGACATGATGCTGCAAACGGCAATGCAACAAATGGAAACCACGCGATCCGAAGCGAACCGCAAGGTGCGGTACCTGACCGTTTCGGTGAACCCCGTTGAAGCGCAGGATCCGACCTATCCCCGAAAGTTCGAAAATACGATTTTGGCTTTCCTGTTGTTTGCTGGTATCTACCTGATGATCTCGCTTACCGCGTCGGTCCTTCGTGAACAGGTATCCTCGTAAGACATATGAAACATGTAAAAATCTCCGACCTGACGGTCGGCAACGACCTTCCGCTGACTATCATTGCCGGCCCTTGCCAGCTTGAGACGGCAGACCATGCCCAGATGATTGCGGGCGCCATGAAAGAAGCCTGCGACGCGGCCGGGGCGCAGTATGTATTCAAGGCGTCTTACGACAAGGCGAACCGAACCTCTTTGTCCGGCAAGCGTGGCATGGGGATTGATGCGGGGCTGAAGGTTCTGGATGACATTCGCAGCACCATGGGCATTCCGGTGCTGACCGATGTCCACACCGAAGCCCAATGCGCCATCGCGGCTGACGCCGTCGATATTCTGCAGATCCCAGCTTTTCTGTGTCGCCAGACCGATATGCTTTTGGCGGCGGGCGCAACGGGCAAGGCTGTGAACGTCAAGAAAGGTCAGTTTCTCGCCCCCTGGGAAATGGGCAACATCGTCGACAAGATCGAAAGCACCGGGAACCAGAATATCCTCCTGACGGAACGTGGAACCTCGTTCGGGTACAATACTCTGGTGGCCGATATGCGGGGCCTGCCGCAAATGGCGAAGACGGGCTATCCGGTCGTGATGGACGCGACCCATTCGGTGCAACAGCCCGGTGGCAAAGGTGGCTCCTCGGGTGGGCAGCGCGAATTTGCGCCGGTGATGGCGCGCGCCGCCGTATCGCTGGGGATCGGAGCGGTGTTCATCGAAACGCATCAGGACCCCGACACAGCACCGTCTGATGGCCCCAACATGATCCCTTTGGATCAGATGCCCCATCTTGTTGACACATTGATGCGTTTTGATGCGCTGGCCAAAGCGAACCCGATTCAGATTTAACGATTGAGACCAGTTATGACCAAACCCATTCCCGAGGTGACCCCAAACACCTGGAGCTTTCTGCGCGACCCGATGATTAAACCCACCGGGTTCCGCGAATATGATGCACGCTGGAAGTACCCTGATGCGATCAACCTGCCGGGCATGACCGCCCTTGGTCTTGGGATCGGTACTCAGATGCACAAACGCGGCATCGCGCCGGTCATTGCGGTTGGCAATGACTACCGCGACTATTCTCTGGCCATCAAAAACGCGTTGATCCTCGGCCTGATGCAGGCGGGTATTCAGGTGAAGGACATCGGCCCTGCCCTCAGCCCAATGGCTTATTTCGCGCAGTTCCATCTGGATGTTCCGGCGGTGGCGATGGTCACCGCCAGCCATAACCCAAACGGCTGGACCGGGGTTAAAATGGGTTTCGACCGACCGCTGACCCACGGCCCGGATGAGATGTCCGAGCTGCGCGACATTGTGCTGAATGGCGAGACAGTGGCGCGTGAGGGCGGCTCGTATGAATTCGTCGATGGCGTTAAAGAGGCCTATATCGACGATCTGGTCGGTGATTTCAAAATGTCCCGCCCGCTTAAGGTGGTTTGCGCCACGGGTAATGGCACTGCCTCGGCATTTGCACCCGAGATTTTTGAGCGGATCGGTGTTGAGGTTGTGCCCAGCCACACCGAACTCGACTACACATTCCCGAACTACAACCCGAACCCCGAAGCCATGGAGATGTTGCATGACATGGCGGATGCGGTGAAATCCAGCGGTGCCGATCTGGCCTTGGGATTTGACGGCGACGGCGATCGCTGCGGTGTGGTTGATGACGAGGGCGAAGAGATCTTTGCCGACAAGGTCGGTGTCATCATGGCGCGTGATCTGGCCAAGCTGCATCCCGGCGCGACCTTCGTGGCCGACGTAAAATCAACCGGCCTGTTTGCCAGCGACCCGGAACTTCAGGCCCTTGGCGTCAAGGCAGATTACTGGAAAACCGGCCACAGCCATATGAAACGCCGGGTCAAAGAGATCGGAGCCCTCGCAGGGTTTGAGAAATCCGGCCACTACTTCCTCGCCGAGCCTGTTGGGCGCGGATATGACTGCGGGATGCGCGTTGCGGTGGAAATCTGCAAATTGATGGACCGCAACCCGGGTCAGAGCATGTCCGACCTGCGCAAGGCCCTGCCCAAGACGTGGTCCACCCCGACCATGTCGCCCTACGCGGCGGATACCGAGAAATACGATATCCTGCAGCGCCTCGTGGACAAGCTGGTCGCCAAGGCCGACGCAGGCAATAGCTTCGCGGGCCGCGCGATCAAAGAGGTCGTCACCGTCAACGGTGCACGTGTCATTCTGGATAATGGCAGCTGGGGCTTAGTGCGAGCCTCGTCGAACACCCCCAATCTGGTGGTTGTCTGCGAAAGCAGCGAAAGCGAAGCAGAGATGCGGGCGATTTTTGCCGACATCGATGCTGTCATCCGGACCGAGCCGGGTGTCGGCGACTACGACCAAACGATCTAAAGGAAAGGGGCGTCGATGCGCGCCCCAATCAATCCCCTCCGAACAGCTTGAGCAAACCTTTCTTGGCTTCTTTTTCTAGCTTGTCCTTCAGCACTTCTTCGATTTGATCAGTGTCTGTGATGGTCGAGTCCAGCTCTCCTCCGACCTTTTCCAGAACCTTGGTTTTGGCGTCGTTTTCCAGATCTTTCAGCTTTCCTTCTGCCGCTGCCTCGATGACCTTTGTCAGGTCAGGGCGGATCGAAGGGTCGCTCCACGGACCGACGATGCGCACCGGCACGGCGATCCCTTCGCCTGAATTGGCGCGCAGGGCGACCGGCGTGAACAGATAGTCGATATCGCGCGCGCCGATCCCGACGCGTCCCGCGCCATCTGCCCTGAAATTATCCAGCGACATGAGCAGGTCGTTATTCGTCAGATTGCCGCCATCCATGGTGAAACTGGCCGTCAGGCTGTTGAACACCGTGGTCCCTCCGGACCCTTCGCCGCGCCCCATCAGCCGGTTCAGATCGAAGCCGGAGATCACGCCTTTCCCGACCGCAATATCTCCCTTCCCAGACAGCGACCGCATGATTGCATCTTCGGTCTGCCCCACGCCCAGAAACTCCAGCGAAGCCGAAGCCGTGCCCGTCAGCCGTTCAACCCCTCCGAGCGTTGACAGGGCCTGCTGCACATTGATCCCTTCGGCTTTGAAATTTCCACCGACGGATAGGCCGTTGCGATTATTGGCCACCACCTGACCGTTTAACTGCCCGGAAAACAGGGTCGCGGGCTGCATTTTCAGAACCGCACGCGACCGGTCGAGGTTGAGCGTCAGGTCGCTTTGTCCAAGCGTCATGTCCGGCACGGCGATGGAGGACGCGGTCAATCGAATCGAACCGTTTGCCAAACCCAGCGCCGACGCGTCGATGGGTGTCGTCGACCACCCGTCGCTGGCAGAGGCCCCTCCACCTCCGGATCCTGTATCGACGGTGTCTGCAAAGGTTGAAAAATCCAAATCCCCCGCCCGCAACCGGGCTGTGATCTGCGGAGGGTCTGAAATCACGATATCGGCCTCGCCATCAAACCGGTTGTGATCCAACACGGCGGTCATGTCTCGCAAAGAGATGCGACCGTCCCGCGTGTAAGTCATCTGCCCCGACACGTCTGCCACACGCCCCAGACCATTGGGCACCGACACACCCGCCTGCCCGAACGCGGCCAGCATGGCGTCGGTATTGCTGGTCTTGACTTCGGTCTTGCCGTCCATCTCTCCTTCGATGGTGGCCCGCCCGTTGAAGGCGATACGCCCGCCCGGCACTGTCATCGAAAGCACCAGAGGTGCCGCGCCGCCCGAGGCAAAGGCTGGAAGATCAGGCAGTTTCAGATTTACCTGAACAGTGCCACCGGGCACGGCCATATTAGCCTCCATGATCATCGGGGCCGAGACATCCGGCCATTGCGCCGAGAGGTTTACGTCCCGGAAATTCCACTTGGTCGCGCCGTTTTCGACAAAGATCAGGCGCGCGTTGCTGAGTTCCAGCCGGTCGAGCGTGATCGGTTGCGTCGCCTGAGGCGCGGGCGCTGTTCCTCCACCTGTCGTGGCGGCCGTAGTTGCGGTCAGCTCCCAATTTCCGCGCCCGTTGGCATATTCCAGCCGCAGAACCGGGCTGTCGGCAAAGACCCGTTTGATCCGGATCTCGCCGGCCCACAGCGCCGCCGCATCCACACCGAAAGACAGGCTTTCAGCGCTCAGCATCGGCTCAGACCCCGCCCAATCAGCGTTGCCGAAGGTGACCGGCCCGGTTTCGAGGCCCAGAACGGGCCAGAATGAGATCGACACATCGCCCGAGAAGGTCAGCTCACGCCCCGTTTCCGCCTTGACCTGTTCAGCCAGAAGCGCCCCCAGCTTGTCGCCGGGCATCAACAAAAGCGCGCCCACGACAAGGCCCACAACGGCCACCAAGATGAACAGGGTACGTATCAGCCATTTCATCGAACTGCTCTCCGCCTTTTTTGGCTTGTGTTTTTGGTATCATTCAAACCCACGGCTGCATTTGCAAGGGGAACCAATCCAAACTATATGCGGCCGCATGAGTAGCAATCCGCCAAACCTCCGCCCCGACCTTGCCCCGTCTGCCCGGATCACCGACACGCCGCGTTCAGGCCAGCCGACCATTGGTATGGTCTCATTGGGCTGCCCCAAAGCGCTGGTAGACAGCGAGCGCATCCTGACCAGGCTGCGCGCCGAAGGGTACGGCATTTCACCCGATTATTCCGGGGCCGATGCCGTGATTGTGAACACCTGCGGGTTTCTGGACAGCGCCAAGGCCGAATCTCTGGACGCCATCGGCGAGGCTCTTGTCGAAAACGGCAAGGTCATCGTTACTGGCTGTCTGGGGGCAGAGCCGGACTATATCCGGGAACACCACCCGCGCATCATGGCGGTCACCGGCCCGCATCAATACGAGCAGGTTCTAGACGCAGTTCATGTGGCGGTGCCGCCTGATCCGGACCCATTCGTGGACCTGTTGCCCGCCAGCTCGGTGCAGCTGACTCCGCGGCATTATAGCTATCTCAAGATCTCGGAGGGCTGTAACCACAAGTGCAAGTTCTGCATCATCCCCGACATGCGCGGCAAGCTCGTCAGCCGTCCGGCCCATGCGGTGCTGCGCGAGGCCGAAAAGCTGGTCGACAACGGCGTGCGCGAGTTGCTAGTGATCAGTCAGGATACCTCGGCCTATGGGTTGGACCGGAAATACGATGTGAACCCGTGGAAGGACCGCGAGGTGCGCAGCCATATCACCGATCTGGCGCGCGAATTGGGGCAGCTCGATGCCTGGATTCGGCTACACTATGTCTACCCCTACCCGCATGTGCGCGAGTTGATCCCGCTGATGGCAGATGCGGGCTGCAACGTGCTGCCCTATCTGGATATCCCCTTTCAGCATGCGCACCCGGATGTGCTGAAGCGCATGGCCCGTCCGGCCGCAGCCGCCAAAACACTCGATGAGATCAAAGCCTGGCGCGAGATCTGCCCGGACATCACTCTGCGCTCGACCTTTATCGTCGGCTATCCGGGCGAGACCGAGGCTGAATTCCAGACCCTGCTGGACTGGATGGACGAAGCGCAATTGGATCGTGTTGGCTGTTTTCAGTACGAAAACGTTGATGGCGCGCGCTCGAACGATCTGCCCGATCATGTGGCCCCTGAGGTCAAGCAGAACCGATGGGACCGTTTCATGGAGAAAGCGCAGGCGATCTCTGAAGCCAAACTGGAAGCCAAGGTCGGTCAGACCCTCCAGGTCATCGTGGATGAGGTCGATGACGAGGCCGCCACCTGCCGAACCAAGGCCGACGCGCCCGAGATTGACGGCAACCTTTTCATTGATGAGGGGTTCGAAACCCTCAAACCCGGAGACCTCGTTACGGTCGAGGTCGATGAAGCGGGTGAGTATGACTTGTGGGGCAAACGGGTTTGAACACCCCTAACCCTATGATCTGACAACTACAAATAAGTTGGGGCAAGCGTGAGCCGAGTTTATTGGCGCTTGCCCGACAAAGCCGCGATGCTGAACTCGACACGGGTTGGAGGGTTTCATGTTTCGGTTTCCGACGATTTCATCGCATTTCAAAATGCTGGCGGTAGCGGCCATGATGCTGGCGCCTCCGGTGGCGGCGCAGCACGCGCATGGTGGCGCGGTCAAGATATTGCCAGTCGGAGGCAACAAGCTGGTGATTTACAAACGCAACAAACACTTTGTTCACCGGCATCACTCGGCTCCGGTCCTCAAACACAAGGTCAAACCGGCCAAGCGCGTCCTGCACCCCCGTCGTAAACTGGTTCTCAAGCATCACAGGCCGCGGCATTTGAAACACAGATCCTTTGGCCTGCGCCACAATATACATCGCAAGTTTCGCTGAGCGCTCCGAAGAATTTCAAGCGATACTTAAGGCGACCTAGATCAGGCCGAGCAGTGCCACAGACCAGGCAATCCCGGCAGCAATCGCGGTCAAAGCGACGGCAGCGCTCGCAGCATCTTTGGCCTGTCCCGCCAGCGGATGATGGTCCGTCGAGGTATAGTCAACCGCGCGTTCGATGGCCGTGTTGAACAGCTCGGCCACAAGCACCAGAACACCCATGACAAGGATTAACCCACGCTCTGCCCCGCTGATCGGCAGCCACACAGCAAGCACCGCCGAGATCAGGTTGGCATAGCCCCAGACGCGAAAGGAATACTCATCCCGCCAAGTGGCGACCAATCCTTGCCAGCTCCATTTGGTGCGGTCCTTGAGGCGGGAAAAGAAATTGAGCATGGGTCCTCGGGCGATTGCTTTCGTGCCGTTTTGAACCGTTGGCGCCTGCGGTGCAATGGGCAAGAAAAAACCGCCTCAAGGGCGGCATTCACTTCGTTTGATGTGCAGACGGCCCGCATTGGGGCCGCCTGCAAAACCTCTATTGTATCGGGTCACAGACAGTCTGGCCTGCTTCGGTTGTTGCCAGCTGATACCCGCCCGGGCAGCTTGGTGTGCCAGCTTTATCGTAGCTCGGCTGAACGTATACTGGGGTCGGTTCTTCCTGCTGCGCACATGCAGTCAGGATCAGAGCAAACGCACCAACGGCGGCAAACTTCAGTTTCATGTCCATCGTTCCTTTATTACTTTGCTGATATTGCCCAATTTTCGGGGCCACGACCAGAATACGGGCTGACAAGCAATCTGGCAACAGAATCAATCACAAAACCGTGAAACGCAGCGATTCCATGCCAGCATGACCGGCAAATTGCGACCTACTCGCCAAGACAGGCTACCTTTTTCGAAACATAACCCTAGACTTTTTCAGACATCAGCCAAAGGACGGAGTAGCCAAATGTCTCAATTGCCGACCATCGCCCAAGACTCGCCCATTCCTGTCGAGGTCGAAGAAGGGAAAAGCTATTTCTGGTGCTCCTGCGGCCAGTCTAAGCGGCAACCTTTCTGCGATGGCTCCCACAAAGGCAGCACGTTCGAGCCGGTCAAATACACCGCTGAGGCCAGCAAAAAGGTGTTCTTCTGTGGGTGTAAACATACGTCCAAGCAACCCCTGTGCGACGGAACGCATTCCAAGCTCTGAGAGGCAGTTCAGGGTCTGAGACTTCAGGCCTGTTCGGTTTGGGCGGCCTTGAGCGCGGCAAATTTTGCCCGATTCGGACAGGTCTGCGGCGCGTCTGCGCCCGCGGCCTGCCGCTCCATCCATTCGGGACAATCCTGCGCAGATGAACACCCCCGGCAGAACTGGATCATCTCAGCCCATTCCTCTTGGCTGAGTTTGCCGGATCGATGCGCCTGAACAAGGTCTGCGCCGGTTGTTTGTCCCATGCGCAGGACCAGACGAAAATGGGTCATGATGTTTCCCAGATGCGGCATCCCACTAACCCGCTCTAGGGCATCAGTTTGTGCAGCAAGTCTTTGTTGCGGCAGTATTCAGGGGTCCGGCTTAGAGACGATGCTTGAGCCAACAGCGTTTGGCAATTGTCGGGATTGGGGCAATCGGTGCAGCGCAGTACCGCCTCTGAGAGCTGGTCCAGAGACACATCGCCCCGGATCGTGGCTTCCTCCAGATCGACATCCAGCATGTTTGCCATGTCGTCCACCAAACCGGCATGCAATCGCAGTGATTTCAGGCTGGGCATGTTGCGTCCTTTCCCTGTCGCGCTGTCAAACAGGGTAGCAAGCATGGGCCAAAGGACTTTGATTCAGGTCAAGTTGGGGCGCTGATCCGGTCCAGGTAGGCGCGCGTGGCGTCCTGAACGCGACGAAAGCGGTCTCCGCCCAATTTCTTGCCGCCATACCAGCGGGTGACGATGATCACGTGATTGCGCAGCCCCTCACGCTCCAACATACGTAGGATCACCATGCCAGCGCCGCTTTCGCCATCATCGGCCTTTAGCCCGCCAGTCGGCAAAACCGCCGCCCATGTATTATGCGTGGCCTTGGCATAGCTTTTGTCCGAACGCAGCGCGTCCAGCACCGCGTCAATCTCGGCCCGCGATTCGACATGCGCGCCCGACACCGCGTATTTCGAGCCCCGATCCGTCAGGACGACCCCCATCCGCAGCACATCCGTCATTGGGTCAATCCAAGTTGCCGAGCCGTTTGCTGAACGATCTGCACGCGCTGCGCGTTGGGCGGATGTGTGCTGAGGAACTTGTCAGCGGGATCCGGAATGCGGTCGAAATACTTGGCACCGACCAGAGGGTTATATCCGGCATTATAGGTAATGATGGTACCCAGTTGATCGGCCTCAAGCTCGAAGGTCTGGACATAGGCCTGCACGCCCACTTTAGCACCCAGTTTCTGCGCCTCTTCAATCTCTGCATCGGTGCCGCCACGCAGCCGCGCCAGATCTCCGAATTTCGCGGCGCTGGCGCTTGCGTTTTCGCTTTGACGGGCGATATGACTCAGAACGTGATGCGCCGCCTCATGGCCCATGACAAAGGCCAGTTCATCCGCGTTTTGGGCCGACTGGATCATCGAGCGGGTAAAAATGATCACCGGCTGGTTTTTGTCGTCCAGCGTCTGAAACGCATTGGCCGGAGCTTTGGGGTTCAAGTCTACCAGAATTCGGAAGTCGCAGTTCTGCCCCTTTGAGGTACGCAAACATTGCGCGCGTGCTTCGTCACCGATTGCCTGGCTCACTTCCCGGAAGGTCTCAACAGTCACGGGCGCTTCCGAGGCCTCCCACTCGGCGACGGACTGCTCACGCAGGGTTTCCGCGCTGCATGCTGACAGAAACAGTGCAATCACCAGAAGAATAAGTCGACGCATCAGGTTTCCTTCAAGCGGTCAGGCCTTAAAGGGAACATAGCGCGCGCATGACGGCGCGACCATACCCGGATCGCGCCCAAACGGCTTGCATTGCGAGGCGGTCGCGCGCACTCTGAACTCATGTTTTCGATTGAGCATGAATTCGACTCGACGGTGATTACTCTGGTGGATGAAGGCGACAAGCCTTTGAACGAGGACGTTGTCATCAACAGCTTCGCGGAATGCGTGACGTTGGAGCAATTCGATCCCCGCACCGGTGAGGTCCAGAAAATAACACTGTCGCCTGAACAGGTGCGTGATCTGGCAGCCGCGCTGGATCTGCCCGAAGGCGTCTATCAGATTCGCGAAACGCAGGATTAAGGCTCCGATAGCGCGCGCATGGACGGCGACACGCCGATGCCTTAGATATCCCAAATGTAGCCATTCAAACCCCTTTTCCGTAGGCCCCACCGTCCGGCCAGAAAAGACCCAGCGAACTTGTCCTGCCCCTTGAAACCCAAGCCGTGGCAACCAAAATACAAACCGCTGATGTAAAGGAAGTTAACATATGTCCCTGAAAAACCCCGCCGCGCTGGAATTTCTGCAGGTGCGCCGCTCTCGCCCTGCAAAAACGCTGATCGCCCCGGCTCCGACGCGGGATGAGCTGTTGCCGCTGCTGACCGCAGCCGCGCGCAGCCCTGATCATGGCAAGCTTGAGCCTTGGCGGTTCATTGTGTTGGAAAACGGCGCCATGGCGCGTCTGGCCAGCCTGACCGAGGACTGCGGCACCGCTTTGGGCAAAAGCCCCGAAGACATTGCAAAGGCGCGCAGCCAGTTCGACTTGGGACATCTGGCTGTAGCCGTGATCGAGGTTCAGAAACCGTCCGAGAAAATCCCGGCCATCGAACAGACCTATTCGGCGGGCGCGGTCTGTCTGGCGCTGTTGAACGCGGCATTGGCCGCAGGATGGGGCGCCAACTGGCTGTCCGGCTGGCAAACCCATGACCGTGCCTTCTGCCAGAAAGCATTTGGTCTCGCCGACAATGAAAGCGTCGCGGGCTTGATTCACATCGCCACGGAAGGCAGCGCCCCGCCCGAGCGCCCTCGGCCCGATGTTGCCGCCCTGACGGAATGGGTCGCGGAATGATCATCCTCAACGCGTTTTTTGCCGCGCTGGGTCAGATCGGAGACCCAAAATTCCGCTCTGTCCTGTTTCGGGGTATCGGTCTGACGATTCTGTTATTGATCCTCGCCTGCGCGGGCGCGATCTGGTTCATCAATTCACTGTCTGGAAACGAGATATCATTGCCATTTGTCGGCACGGTGTCGTGGTTGAACGACGTGCTGAATTACTCGGGCATTTTTCTGGTGCTGGTGTTGCCGGTGTTCTTAATGGTGCCGGTCGCCTCGGCCATCACCTCAATTTTTCTCGAGGACGTGGCGCAGGCCGTTGAGGACAAGCACTATCCAACCCTGCCCAAGGCTCCAAGGATACCGGTATCCGAGGCCATCATGGATGGGTTGGGCTTTTTAGGCGTGCTGATCCTAGCCAATATTCTGGCACTGATCCTCTACGCGATCTTCCCACCCTTCGCGCCCTTCATTTTCTGGGCGATGAACGGATTTCTGCTGGGTCGAGAGTACTTTACGCTGGCCGCCATGCGCCGCTTGGGCCGTGACGGGGCACGCAAGCTACGCGCCAAACACGTCACCACAATCTGGGCTGCAGGAACGCTGATGGCGATCCCGCTTTCCGTTCCTTTGGTAAACCTGGTGATCCCGATCCTCGGGGCGGCCACGTTCACCCATATCTACCACAAGCTTTCGAACACCTGAGGTCAGCGCGGCTCTAACTGGTTCAACCAGTCGAAGTCGCGCACCGAAATCGCGCCTGATAGGATGATCCCGGCTATGATCGCCCACAGAACGATCGAAATGCCGGTGGTGATCCACATCTTCTTTTTCATGTGATGCTCTTCCGGCGCACCCGCATGGGTGCCCGGAACGATATCCCCCAGATCGCCCTGCGTCTTGATACGGATAGGCAGAACGATCAGCAGCGTCATGAACCAGATGACGGCAAACAGAACCAAAGCGGCAGTGATAGTCATGTCAGGCCCTCCGGGCTGGCGTTACACCTGTTCCAACTCGACCAGGCAACCATTGAAATCCTTGGGGTGCAGGAACAACACGGGTTTGCCATGGGCACCGATCTTGGGTTCACCCGAGCCCAGGACGCGCGCGCCGGTTTCCTTCAGGTGGTCACGTGCGGCGATGATATCGTCGACCTCATAGCAAACGTGGTGGATACCTCCGGCGGGGTTCTTTTCCAGAAACCCGTTGATCGGGCTGTCATCACCCAGCGGGTACAGAAGCTCGATCTTCGTGTTGGGCAGTTCGATGAAAACAACCGTCACACCATGATCGGGTTCATCCTGAGGCGCGCCCACCTTGGCGCCCAGCGCATTGCGGTATTGATCCGATGCGGCCTCAAGGTCCGGAACGGCGATGGCAACGTGGTTCAGGCGTCCAATCATGATAGTCTCCTCTGTCCTGCATTGCTTGGGTTATGGGGGCTGCCCGGTCAAAGGACAAGTGCGCCAAATTGCCCGTTAACCCTGTGTTAGCCAGAAGTTCATAGCGTGAGGCATCTGCTGGATAGGAGAGCTGCCATGGACGATTCGGGACCATTGACCACCATTGCCACACCCACCGCGACCCGACCGTTGCGGGGACAGACCATTCTGGTTGTCGAAGACAGCCGATATTCCTGCGATGTGATCCGCCTGATGTGCCTGCATAGCGGCGCGCGGATCCGGCGTGCAGATTGCCTGAAATCGGCACGGCGTCACCTGCAGATCTATCGCCCCTCGATCATCGTCGTGGATATGGGGCTGCCAGATGGCTCGGGCGCTGATCTGATTGCCGAACTGGCGCAGGCCACCCCTCGGATCGGTGTCATCATTGGTATGTCCGGCGATGACTGCATCCGCGAAAAGGCGATGCAGGCCGGGGCAGATGGATTTCTGGACAAGCCAATCAAATCCATGGCCTTCTTTCAAAGAACCATTCTCGAACTGCTGCCCGAAAACCGCCGCCCCAGCGAACTACACGCGGTCCTGGATGAGCAGATCCATCCAGATCCCCTCGCCTATCAGGACGACATGGCCCATATCGCCGATGTGCTGGCCAGTCCGAATGATCACCGCACGCTGGACTATGCAGCCCAGTTTCTCGGCAGCGTCGCGCGTGAGGCCAATGATCTGGTCTTGATCAAGGCGGCAAAGGACCTTGCAGCTTCGCGCTCCGAGGGCACGCCGATCACCGCACGCGCCGCGCAGGTTGCCGGGATCGTTCAAGACAGATTGCAGCAGAAAGAGGCTATCTGAATTGGTAACCGCCTATTTCATCACCGCATCTTTGTTGTGTTTGTGGATGTACCGACAGGCCCGCAGCTCGGCTCGGGCCATCCGGGCGAAACGGGTCGGGGTAGCCAATCCTCTGGACTAAAGCGTTTCGGGTTTTACCTGAATCATCAAGTGACACGAATGTCCCGAGAACGCTGAATGCGTGGCAGGGTATTCGTGTCACAGGTTTAACCCGAAGCGATCTAGGTCAGGTTTGCTTGAAGCATTGAGCGGCACCACCGTCCCGAGAATGTCACAAGCATATTAGGGGATTGAGGTAACGAGACAGAATCGAAACACAAACGCATTCTTGCCTCGGTGATCAACGCGATCAGGTTATACGCACTTAAAGCCTTGTTTCACCCCCTCAAAAGCAAACCGCCCGCTTGAAGCGGGCGGCTGTTTCTTTAATCCTGCGGGATAATGCGAAGCCCCAGCTCCATCAATTGATCCGAGCTTGGCTCGGACGGCGCATCCATCATCAAATCTTCGGCGCGTTGGTTCATCGGGAACATCATGACCTCGCGAATGTTGGCTTCATCCGCCAGCAGCATCACGATCCGGTCGATGCCCGCGGCACAACCACCGTGTGGCGGCGCGCCGTAGTGGAACGCGTTGAAAAGGGCACCAAAGCGGGATTTCACTTCGTCCTCACCATAGCCCGCCAGCTCAAAGGCTTTCAGCATGATTTCTGGCTTGTGGTTCCGGATCGCGCCCGAGACTAGCTCATACCCGTTACAAGCCAGATCGTACTGATAGCCGCGCACGTTCAGAGGATCGCCGTTCAGCGCCTCCATACCGCCCTGCGGCATCGAGAACGGGTTGTGTTCAAAGTCGATCGCGCCGGTTTCCTCGTCCTGCTCGTAGATCGGGAAATCCACGATCCAAGCAAAGGCGAAACGATCTTTCTCGGTCAGGCCCAGCTCATCGCCGATCACATCGCGCGCCTTGCCCGCGACCTTTTCAAAGGTTTTCGGCTTGCCACCCAGGAAGAACGCCGCATCGCCGACACCCAGACCCAGTTGCTGACGGATCGCCTCGGTCCGCTCGGGACCGATGTTCTTGGCAAGCGGGCCAGCGGCCTCCATCCCATCGCCCTGATCGCGCCAGAAGATGTAGCCCATGCCGGGCAGACCTTCTTTCTGGGCGAAAGCGTTCATACGGTCGCAGAACTTGCGGCTGCCGCCAGTCGGCGCGGGGATGGCGCGGATTTCGGTGCCTTCCTGCTCCAACAGCTTTGCGAAAATCGCGAAGCCAGAACCGCGGAAGTGGTCGGAGACCACTTGCATTTTGATAGGGTTCCGCAGGTCGGGCTTGTCGGAGCCGTACCACAGGGCCGCATCCTTGTAGGAAATCTGAGGCCATTCCTGATCGACCTTGCGGCCGCCACCGAACTCTTCGAACACGCCGGTCAAAACGGGCTGGATGGTGTCGAACACATCCTGCTGTTCGACAAACGACATCTCAAGGTCAAGCTGGTAGAAATCGGTGGGCGACCGGTCCGCTCGCGGGTCTTCGTCACGGAAACATGGCGCGATCTGGAAGTATTTGTCGAAGCCAGACACCATGATCAGCTGCTTGAACTGCTGCGGCGCTTGCGGCAGTGCATAGAACTTGCCCGGGTGCAGGCGCGAGGGCACCAGAAAGTCACGCGCGCCTTCGGGCGACGAGGCGGTGATGATCGGCGTCTGATATTCACGGAAGCCCTGATCCCACATGCGGCGACGCATCGAGGCCACAACGTCCGAGCGCAGGGTCATGTTCTGCTGCATCGCCTCGCGGCGCAGGTCGAGGTAGCGATAGCGCAGGCGGGTTTCCTCGGGGTATTCCTGATCGCCGAACACCATCAGCGGCAGTTCGTCGGCGGCACCCAGAACCTCAAGCTCACGCACGTAAACCTCGATCTCGCCAGTTGGCAGTTTCGGGTTCACCAAATCGGCGTCACGCGCTTTGACGGTGCCGTCGATGCGGATACACCATTCCGAGCGAACTTTTTCAAGCTCGGCAAATGCCGCGCTGTCGCCATCGCAGAGAACTTGTGTCACACCGAAATGGTCGCGCAGGTCGATGAACAGCACGCCGCCATGATCTCGGACCCGATGCACCCAACCGGACAGGCGGACGGTTTCACCGACATTGGCGGCGGTCAGAGCGGCGCAGGTGTGGCTGCGATAGGCGTGCATGGAATATCCCTTCGGGCGCAGAATTCGTCGCGCCGATACACCCTGTCAGGCTTGGAAAGTCAAGGCGGGTCGCGCCGTCAAAACGGCCTTTGAACGTTGCCGGAATAGAAATACACGCCCAGGCCCACGGCAAAAATGATATTCCCCGCAATCGCGTGCAACAACACCGCGTAGAAGAAGGACCCTCGTTTGCGATAGGCCCAGCTAAACAGCAGGCCGCCAACAAAAGTCATGACGGCGACGATCCAGCTCCAGTACATCAGATGGGCGAAGGAAAAGATGGCCGCGTTCAGGAGGTCGGCCTTGTGGCCGTCAGGTAGGATCCCATGGTAGCGGCGGTAAAACAGCGGGCGGAACAACAGCTCTTGCGGTAGCGCAGACAGTAGCGGATAGCCGACCCAGATAAACGCCAGCATCTCGGGCCGGTGCATCAAAAGGAAAAAGGCGGCGTCCGGGCGGGTTAGGTAGATCAGCGCCGTGCAGAACAGTGCTGTAGCAGCCGTGAAAGCGGCCAGTTCGCGGACCGACCAGTTTGCCCAATTGTAGCGAAGTTCGGCCCATTGGAAGCCCGGTGTGGCATGCAAGAGGACAATGCCCAGCCCAGTGAATGCGAACAAGGCCGGGAACATCCAGTTGGGCGGGAACAGGACTGCAATCAGCAGAGGGACCGCAACAAAGAACGCACCGAATTCAAGCCGCAGACGCCCAATCGCCACCGGGCGGTGGTCCAATGCGCTGTCGTTGCTCATAGCGCCACCATATTTGCGGGGATTAGACCGCGCAGAGAGTTGCCCATATAAATCGCCTTGGCGGAACTCAGATCATTCATGGTTAGAACGGCCTCGGCCCAACCCTCCTCCAAAAGCTGTTCGCGCAGAATGCCCGGCAAAAGACCGCAGGACACAGGAGGCGTAAGCCTGCGCCCGTCCGGCCTTTCAATGAACAGATTGGTGATGGTTCCTTCGCACAGCTCTTCCCGCTCGTTGAAGAACAGCAGCTCGTCAATGCCATCCGGCAGGGAGGCTCGGGCAGTATCATAAACCACGCGGCGCGTGGTTTTGTGCTGCAACCATATGTCGTCTGAGTTCAGCCGGGTCTGAGAAATCCCCAACCGCCAGATCTCAGGGTTGCCAGCTAACGCGGCCGCGGTCAGGTCAAAGCCTCCGTGGACATCCATGGTCAACCGACACCGCAAGGGGGCATCGCTGGTAACGCCGGAAAATATCGCAAGCGCCGCATTGCGGTCGAAGGACAGCGCCAAGTCCTTTGCCGTGCGCGCCATGCGGTCAAGGTGCCGATCACGCCGCACGAAGCCCTGATCGGGTTGAAAGCCAAGGGTTTCGATCAGGCGGAAATCAGGCTCAACTGGTGGGCGAAGCGGGCTTTCCATAGGGCCTCCTCGTATTCAGATGGGGCTGTGCTGTCCCAAACCACGCCGCCGCCGACATTCAGGGTGGCGTTTCCATCGTCCATCATCAGTGTGCGGATGGCGACGTTGAATTCCGACCGGCCATCCGGCGCGGCCCAGCCGATGGTTCCGCAATAGATATCACGCGCCCAGGGCTCCAGCTCGGACAGGATCTCCATCGCACGGATCTTGGGCGCGCCGGTGATGGAACCACAAGGGAACAGAGCCGTGATGATGTCGGACAGCCCGGCCCCGACCTGCAGCTGCGCCCGCACCAGCGAGACCATCTGATGCACCGTAGCATAGGTTTCGACCTTGAACAGCTCGGGCACGTGAACCGAACCGGGCAGCGCCACGCGGCTGATATCGTTGCGCAGCAGGTCAACGATCATCAGGTTCTCGGCCCGGTTCTTCTCATCCGAGGACAGGAAGTTGCGGCGGCGGGCATCTTCTGCCATGTCCTCACTGCGCGGTTGGGTGCCCTTCATGGGCCGCGTTTCGATCCGGCCAGTCTCATCCGTGCGGAAGAACAGCTCGGGCGAGCGGCTTAGAAGGTCCGGCAGACCGTCCTGTTGAACCAGTGCTCCGTGGCCGACCGGTTGGCCGGACGTCAGCGCCGCGTAGAGCGCCGCGCTCTCCCCATCGACCTGCAGATCAATCGGGAAGGTCAGGTTCGCCTGATAAATATCCCCTGCCCCGATAGCATCATGCACTGCCCGGAAGGCCTGACTGTAGCGTGCTTCATCCCAACGCGGCTGAAACGCGGATACGCCGCCTTGCGCTTTGGGTAGCGCGCCTTGATCCGGTGCGTCATAGACGCCGAAACACAGCAGCGGCAGTTTCCGTTCACGAGGCAACAAACCAAGCAGCCGAGGTTCCAGCACATAGCCCAGCTCATAGCTGGCATAACCAGCCAGCCAACTACCCGCCGCGCGCGCGTCATCGAGGGCCGCCAACGCCTGTGGCACCTCGTCCGCGGCATCCGCCCGGATGATGTGGGATGGCCGGTCGAACCGGGTTCCCGGACCGGCAGGTCCCTGATCAAAACGAATACGCAAGTGCATCCTCATAAGCCGTGATGCGCGATATAGAGAATACTCTGCCAAGGGAAAGGGGGGAAAGCGGCAATTTCACCTCTGTTCCCGATACCTCTTGCACCTTTTCGCGCGGTCCCTATAACGCAGGACAATTTGGGCGCTGGGGCGGTGCCCTGACTCGCTGACAATCGAAGGAACAAGGCCATGCCGAGAAGAACCGACATCAAGTCGATCATGATCATTGGGGCGGGCCCCATTGTTATCGGACAAGCCTGCGAGTTTGACTATTCCGGCGCTCAGGCCTGTAAGGCGCTGCGTGAGGAAGGATACCGGGTCATTCTGGTGAACTCGAACCCCGCGACGATCATGACCGATCCGGGTCTGGCCGACGCGACGTATATTGAGCCGATCACCCCCGAAGTGGTCGCCAAGATCATCGAGAAAGAGCGCCCCGATGCCCTGCTGCCGACCATGGGTGGCCAAACCGGCCTGAACACCTCGCTAGCGCTGGAAGAGATGGGCGTGCTGAACAAGTTCGGCGTCGAGATGATCGGCGCTAAACGCGACGCGATCGAAATGGCAGAAGACCGTGCTCTGTTCCGCGAGGCGATGGACCGGTTGGGCCTTGAAAACCCCAAGGCAACCATCGTGACCGCGCCCAAGCGTGAAGACGGTTCTACCGATCTGGATGCCGGTGTTCAGATGGCCTTGGACGAGCTGGAGGAAATCGGCCTGCCCGCCATCATCCGACCTGCCTTTACGCTTGGCGGTACCGGCGGCGGCGTGGCCTATAACCGCGAGGATTACATCCATTTCTGCCGCTCGGGCATGGATGCCTCGCCGGTGAACCAGATCCTCGTCGATGAAAGCCTGCTGGGCTGGAAAGAATACGAGATGGAGGTGGTCCGCGACACCGCCGACAACGCCATCATCGTCTGCTCGATTGAAAACGTTGATCCGATGGGCGTGCATACGGGTGACTCGATCACCGTGGCCCCTGCCCTGACGCTGACCGACAAGGAATATCAGATCATGCGCAACGGCTCGATTGCCGTTCTGCGCGAGATCGGGGTTGAGACCGGTGGCTCGAACGTACAGTGGGCGATCAACCCTGAAGATGGCCGCATGGTCGTCATCGAGATGAACCCTCGGGTTTCCCGGTCGTCCGCGCTGGCATCAAAAGCGACCGGTTTTCCGATTGCCAAGATCGCCGCGAAGCTGGCCGTCGGCTACACGCTGGACGAGCTGGACAATGACATCACCAAGGTCACCCCCGCGTCGTTCGAGCCGACCATTGACTATGTCGTCACAAAGATCCCGAAATTCGCCTTCGAGAAATTCCCGGGGTCTGAGCCCTACCTGACCACCGCGATGAAGTCGGTGGGTGAGGCCATGTCCATCGGCCGCACGATCCACGAATCGATGCAGAAGGCGCTGGCCTCAATGGAATCGGGCCTCACCGGCTTTGACGAAATCGAAATCTCCGGCCTGAATGTAGGTGTTTGGGAAGAAGCGGACGACAAGGCTGCCGTGATCAAAGCGATCAGTCAGCAGACTCCCGACCGTCTGCGCACGATTGCGCAAGCGATGCGTCACGGTCTTTCCGATGATGAGATTTTCGGTGTCACCAAATTCGACCCTTGGTTCCTGGCCCGCATCCGCGAGATCATCGAGGCCGAGCGCCAGGTCCGCAAAGACGGCCTGCCGGTCACCGAGGACGGCATCCGAAAACTGAAAATGCTGGGCTTCACCGACGCACGTCTGGGCAACCTGACTGGCCGTGACGAAGACAACGTCCGCCGCGCCCGCCGCAATCTGGGCGTAAAGGCCGTGTTCAAACGCATTGACACCTGTGCCGCCGAATTCGAAGCGCAGACACCTTATATGTACTCGACCTACGAAGCTCCGATGATGGGTGAAGTTGAGTGTGAGGCGCGCCCAAGTGACCGTAAAAAGGTCGTCATCCTTGGCGGTGGTCCGAACCGGATCGGTCAGGGCATCGAGTTCGACTATTGCTGCTGTCACGCCTGCTTTGCGCTGACCGACGCGGGTTATGAGACCATCATGGTCAACTGCAACCCCGAGACGGTCTCGACCGACTATGACACCTCGGATCGTCTGTATTTTGAGCCGCTGACTTTTGAGCACGTCATGGAAATCCTGACGAAAGAGCAGGAAAACGGCACGCTGCACGGCGTCATCGTCCAGTTCGGCGGCCAGACTCCGCTGAAACTGGCGAACGCGCTTGAGGCCGAAGGCATTCCGATCCTCGGCACAACGCCCGACGCGATTGACCTGGCCGAAGACCGTGAACGCTTCCAGGCGCTGGTCAACGAGCTGGGCCTGAAGCAGCCGAAAAACGGCATCGCTTCGACCGATGAACAGGCGCTTGAGATCGCCGAGGAAATCGGCTTCCCGCTGGTGATCCGCCCCTCCTACGTTCTGGGCGGCCGCGCGATGGAGATCGTGCGCGATATGGATCAGCTGCGGCGCTACATCAACGAGGCTGTTGTGGTCTCGGGCGACAGCCCTGTTCTGCTGGACAGCTATCTGGCTGGTGCGGTGGAACTGGACGTCGATGCTCTGTGCGATGGCACCGACGTTCACGTTGCAGGCATCATGCAGCATATCGAAGAGGCGGGTGTTCACTCGGGCGACTCGGCCTGTTCGCTGCCGCCCTACTCGCTGTCGAAAGAGATCATCGAGCAGATCAAAGATCAGGCGTTCAAACTGGCCAAGGCGTTGAACGTGGTCGGCCTTATGAACGTTCAGTTCGCGATCAAGGATGCTGAGATCTACCTGATTGAAGTAAACCCCCGCGCCTCGCGTACCGTACCCTTCGTCGCCAAAGCCACCGACAGCGCAATTGCATCCATCGCCGCGCGTGTCATGGCGGGTGAGAAACTGGCGGACTTCCCGAAACGCCCGCCCTACAAGACAGTCGACGACAGCAAGATCGCCGACCAGATGACACTGGCCGACCCGGACATGCCGTGGTTCTCGGTCAAAGAGGCCGTGCTGCCCTTCGCACGCTTCCCTGGCGTCGACACCATTCTGGGCCCGGAAATGCGTTCGACTGGTGAGGTCATGGGCTGGGATCGCGACTTCCCGCGCGCATTCCTGAAGGCACAGATTGGCGCTGGCATGGTGCTGCCCTCATCCGGCCACGCATTCATCTCGATCAAGGATGCCGACAAAGGGCCGGACATGTTGGAGGCCGCGCGCGTTCTGGTCGATCAGGGCTTTGAACTGGTCGCCACACGCGGCACGCAAACCTGGCTGGACGCGCAGGGCGTACCTTGCGAAGTGGTCAACAAGGTCTATGAGGGACGCCCCGATGTGACTGACCTGATGAAAGACGGCGGTGTTCAGCTGGTGATGAACTCAACCGAAGGCGCACAGGCGGTGGAAGACAGCCGGTCGATCCGCTCGATCGCTCTGTATGACAAGATCCCCTATTTCACCACCGCCGCCGCCAGCTACGCAGCAGCGTTGGCGATCAAGGCGCAGGCCGAAGGTGACGTCGAGGTGAAATCGCTGCAGGGCTGACCTGCAGCACCAAGGAAAAAGCAAAACCCCCGGTCTTTGACCGGGGGTTTTTCATTCAAGCGGTAACCGCTTGTCGTTTCTCATCTCGCTGAAAAAACAGCATATAGAAGACCGGGGCCGCGACCATGGTCAGGACCGTGGCAAAAGCCAACCCGCCCATGATGGTGACCGCCATCGAGACAAAGAACGCATCCGTCAGCAGCGGGGCCATCCCAAGGATCGTTGTAATCGCCGCCAGCATCACCGGCCGTAGACGCGAGACGGATGCTTCGATGATCGACTCCTGCAGGGGTTTTCCCGTTGCGCGGACCAGGTCAATCTCTTCGACCAGAACGATGCCGTTCTTGATCAGCATTCCCGACAGGCTGAGCAGACCGAGAAGCGCCGTAAAGGTGAACGGCAGCCCGGTGCCCAGCAAACCGATGACCACGCCGTTCACCGACATGGGCACCAACAGCCAGATGATAACCGGCTGGCGGATCGCATTGAACAGCAGCACCGAGATCAGCACCATGATCAGCAGGCTCAGCGGCAATTGCCTACCAAGGCTTTCCTGGGCATCGCCCGAGTCCTCGAACTCACCGCCCCATTCCATACGATAGCCGGGTGGCAGGTCTATCTCTTCAATCGTTGCGCGCACCTCGGAATGCACCTGCGCTGCAGTCACATCCGGCGGGATATCCGCGCCAACGGTGATGGTCAGGACCCGGTTGCGCCGGTGGACCTCGGTGTTCAGCAACTGGTATTCGAACCCGTCCACCATCTGTTCGATGGGTACGAATTGGCCTGACTGATCGGAATACACGACCTGATCGACGATCGAATAGTCACCCTCCGCAGGGCGGCGCAGAATGATTGGGATCAGGCGGTCGCGCTCGCGCAGGACGCCTCCGGTGATGCCATCGGTCGAGAATTGCAGCGTGGCCGCAATATCTTCGCGAGAAACACCAGCTGTCTGCGCGCGTTCGGTTGCGTAGATCGGTTGAACCGCCAGTTCTTTTTCGCGCCAGTCATGGTGGATGTTCAGCGCGTTCGGCGTAGCAGCCGCCATGCGTTGAACCGCTTCGTCCGCCAACTGCCGCAGCACGGCTGGGTCGCTACCCGAAAAGCGGGCTTGTATCGGGGTGCCTCCACCCGGACCAAAGACCAGACGTTTGGTGCGAAACTCGCTTTCAGGGAACTGAGCCACCCCAAAGGCCTCAAGCTCGGCCTGCAGCACTGGGATATCCTCGAGCGTTTCCGTCCGAATGATCATATGACCGTAGCTTGGGTTCGGGTCCTCCGCGCTGTAGGTCAGCATGAAACGGGTTGCGCCCTGCCCGACAAATGTGGTGACGGACACCACATCGTCACGTTCGGCCAGCCAATCCTCGACCACGGCCATATCCGCTGACGTACGCGAGATTGGTGTGCCCTGAGGCAGTTTGTAGTGGACAAAGAACAGCGGCGTATTCGAGTCCGGGAAGAATTGCTGCTTCATCAGGCCAAAGCCCGCATAACAGGCCACCGTGACAGCGATCAGCCCGGCCACAACGAGCCAGCGGAACCGCAACGCCCAGCGCAGGATCGCGCCGTAAACGCGGAACAGAAGGCTGCCATAGGCGTCAACTTCACCCTCTTTGCCCTGCTTGAAGAAGTAATGCGCCAACATCGGTGTTACTGTGATTGCCAGAACCCAGCTGAGCAGCAATGAGATCCCGATAACCGCAAAGAGCGAGAACAGAAACTCTCCGGTCGCATCGGGGCTGAGACCGATGCCCGCAAAGGCCATGATGCCGATGACCGTCGCGCCCAGCAGTGGGATCTGCGTTTTCGATGCCACCTCATCCGCTGCATCGCGCGAGGATTTGCCGCGCAGCATCGCGATCTGCATGCCCTCGGCCACCACGATGGCATTGTCCACCAACATCCCCATCGCAATGATCAGGGCACCCAGCGAGATTCGCTCCATCTCAATCGAGAACAGCGCCATGAACAGTAGCGTCCCGACCACGGTCAGAAGCAATGTCGTCCCGACCACAATGGCGGCGCGCCATCCCATAAAGAGGCCCAGAACCGCGACCACGATGATCACCGACATGGCGAGGTTCACAAGAAAGTCGTTCGAGGCTTGCTCGACCACCACATGCTGCTGGTAGATGGGCAGAATCTCCACGCCAAAGGGGATTTGCGTATCCAGTTCCGCGAATTTGGCATCCGCGCGCTTGCCGACTTCGACAATGTTTTCGGCGGCCAAACCGGCAATGCCCAGCGTAAAGGCCTCGGTCCCATCGAAGCGGATCATGATATCCGGGTCGGTCTGACGGGCGCGGTAAACGTTGGACATGTCAAACAGGTTGATCACCTGCCCTTGCGAGCCGACCGACAACCCTGCGATGGCCGACACACTATCCGACCCTTCGGCTGTCAGAATGGTGGTGCGGTCGTTCTCGGACCGAACCGAGCCGGAGGAGTTGACCGAATCCGCGTTGGCAATCGCCTCGTTGATGGCTTGGATGGGGACATTCTGGTTCACCGAGATGGACAGATCCGGTTCGATGAAAATCGCCTCTTGCGGCAAGCCCTGAACCTCGACATCGGCAACGCCGTCGACCGTTAACAGCTCACGCCGCAGAAACGTCGCCAATTCGTGCTTTTCGGCGTCCGAAAACCCCTCGGCCGTGACTGCGTAGAACAGGCCGAACACGTCGCCGAAACCATCATTGACGAAGGGCTGGTTTACGCCAGATGGCAGGCCCCGCGCCGCATCGCGCACTTTGGCGCGCAGGCGGGTCCAGATGGCTGGCAATTCGCTACCGTCATATGTGGATTTGATCTCAACCTCGATCAGGGACTGCCCCGGCTGGTTCAACGAGGTGATCGTATCCACTTCGCCCATTTGCTGGATCGCCGATTCCAGAGGTTCAGAGACTTCCAGCGCCACTTGCTCGGCCGTGGCGCCGGGGTATTGCGTGACGATCACCGCGTTTTTGATTGTAAAAGCCGGGTCCTCCAGGCGCCCCAGGGAAAGGAAGCCCCAAATACCGCCAAACAGGGCGATCAGGATGATCAGCCACGTGTAAAGCGGCCGGTCGATAGATGCGCGTGCAATTCTCATTAGCCCGCCCCTTAGTTCGAGAAGCCGGTGAAACGGCGCACGCTCTGGCCGTCTGTCAACGCCGAGCCACCTGCGACAACCACCTCATCGCCGTCTGACAAGCCGGTCAGAACACGGACTTCGCCGGTCTGCGTTGGTTCGATGGTTACGGGTGCAAGGCGTACCGTGCCCTCGTCTGCGCCAGCCGGAGAAAAGACCATCACGCCCAGCGCGCCATCCGCGCCAGCGACGATGGCTGACGCCGGCAGAACGATCCCCGTGCGGCCATCCCTGACATGCACGTTCACCGACACGGACGAGCCGGGCAGAATCTGCAGCCCCTCAGGCGGGGTCAGGCCGAACTGAATGCGGAATGTCTGCCCAACACTCGAGGTCTCAGCGTCGAACTCACGGATTTCCAGCGGAAAAACTTCGTCGCTTACGGGGAATTTGGCCGTGATCGTGATGTCATCCTGCTGACCCGAGCGTTGGAACAGGATCTCGGGGACGTCCACCTCGATCCGAAGTTCGGACATGTCGTGGATGCGCACGATCGGAGTTCCCGCCGACACGGTGGTAAAGGCCTCAACTGCGCGGCTTGATACAAGCGCGTCGAACGGCGCCGTCAGCGTTGCGTGTTCCAGCTCGTATTCCGCGTCGCGGAGGGCGATAGCGGCCAGTTGCGCTTCGGTTTCGGAATCATCGACCGCCACTTGGCTGGCGGTTGTGCCGCGCAACCGCGACAGGCGCGCGACGGTTCGGTCAGCTTGTTCTTTCTGCAACCGGGCGCGATCCAGCCTGAGTTCGAACGGTTCCTGATCCAGTCGGGCAATCAGACCGTCCTTCGGGATGACGAACCCTTCGGTGACAGGCATCTCAACAATCTGCCCTGGAACCTGAAATGCCAGATCAACGGTCTGACGCGCAGCGACGCGGCCGAAAAACTGTCGAGTGAAACCCGGAGCCGTTTCCTGCACCTGCATTAGCTTGACCGGTTTCGCGGTCTCTTGCGCGACAAGCGGCGTCGCCAAAACGGCCAATAGCAGGCCCAGAGAAGTCAGCTGTTTCATTTCTTCAATCCCTCGGGAATTCCCGTTTTCAGTACGTTGTCACGAATCTTGCTCGCCATCCGGGCGAACTCGGCTGTTTCTTCTGCATTCAGGCCAGATGCCTTGTGAAACAGATCTCCGGCTGCTGACACCAACATATCTCGCGCGCTCTCGCCTTGTTCGGTCAGCACCAGCAACCAGGCACGGCGATCGTTGGGATCGCGCTGGCGCGCCAGATAGCCGGCTTCTTCCAGAGCATCCGCAGTGGCCGTAATTGTGGATGGCACGCTGAGCATATCGGCTGCCAGAACACCCATTCGCTTAGGTTCATCCAGCTTGATCAGCATATGGCATTCCGGGTGGCTCAGGTCAGTTTCGACGGTGTCGAAGGTCTCTTCGAGTTTCCAATAGAGCGCGTAGACGCCCATGATGGCCTGAATTTCTGGGCTCAAACGGCTAAGCCTGTCGCTGATACTGTCTGACATTGAAGAGACTCCGAGACGTCGTTGCGGGTCATATACTTCAAATTATGAACTATTCAATAACTGAAGTGGAGAATCATCCTCGGGCCTGGCTTCCCTCGGGTAACCAAGACTTGATCAAATGCCCCTGTGACTGCATTTTGAGCAAATCCAAAACGTTCAGGACTTGCCATGTATATCCCTGCAATCACCGGTACAGGCGTTTTCACGCCGGAAAACGTCATCACCAATGCCGAGCTGGTGCAAGCCTTCAACGCCTATGCCGACAAGGTGAATGCAGAGAACGCCCAGGCCATCGAAGCCGGACAGATGGAGCCGATGCAGCACTCCTCTGAGGAGTTCATCGTCAAGGCGTCCGGCATCGAAAACCGCTATGTGATGGATAAATCCGGCGTGTTGGACCCCGACACCATGCACCCCGCTTTGCGCCAGCGCAGCGATGACGAGCCGGGGATCATGACCGAAATGGCGGTGGATGCCTGCCACAAAGCACTGGCGCAAGCTGGTCGGACGGCGGCAGATGTCGATCTGGTGATCTGCGCGGCCTCGAACCACGAACGGGCCTACCCGGCCATTGCCATCGAGATACAGCAGGCTCTGGGCATCAAGGGTTTTGGGTTTGACATGAATGTCGCCTGTTCCTCGGCCACGTTTGGCATTCAGGCGGCGGCGGATATGGTGCGCTCGGGTTCGGTTCGGTCCGCATTGGTCGTGAACCCCGAAATCTGCTCGGGCCATCTGGAATGGCGCGACCGGGATTGTCATTTCATCTTCGGCGACGTGGCCACGGCCACCCTGATCGAACGCATCGAAGACGCGCAAGGCCCGCATTTTGAGGTCCTGTCGACCCGATGCGCCACCAGTTTCTCGAACAATATCCGCAACAATAACGGCTTTCTGCGCCGCTCGCGCCCTGATGGGATGATCGACCGGCGCGACATGCAGTTCATGCAGAACGGGCGCAAGGTCTTCAAGGAAGTGCTGCCCATGGTCAGCCAGCATATCAGCGACCACATGGAGGCCGAGGGCATCGGCAGCGACGACCTGACACGCCTGTGGCTGCATCAGGCCAACAAGACCATGAACGATTTCATCGGAAAGAAGGTCCTTGGACGTGTGCCCGAGGCGGGTGAGCAACCCAACATCTTGCAGGACTATGCCAACACGTCCTCAGCCGGGTCGATTATCGCCTTCTCCAAATACTCGGACGATCTTGAAGACGGGGATATCGGGCTAATCTGCTCGTTCGGAGCGGGTTATTCGGTAGGGTCCGTAATTGTAAAACGGAAATCCTGATCTGACACTGTATAGGAGAAGCTGTCAGGTGGCAGTGCAATAAGCACGTTCTAACAACGACCGCCCAAAGGCGTCTGGTGCCAACTCTTAACTAACGCTTTCTTCTTCGAGATGTAGTTTCATCTCAATAAGAACCTGCTGCAAAAGGCTGGTTTCCTTCAGCAGGCGCTTGGCTTCGTTGACGGTAATGATCCCGTCTTCGATGGCCGCCTGATACTCGGTCATCAGCATGGCGAAACGCTGGCTCAGGGCGATGACATCCGCGTTCACACCACCTGTACGCGGAGAATCCGTGTTGCGATCCCCGTAGGACAGAGTGATGTTCTTCAGGTCCGCCAGCGCCGAAGTGACATGCGGATAGTTAGCCGCATTCTCTAGCCGTGCCACTGCGTCAACGGGCATGAACCGATCCGCGTGCTCCGAATTATCCGAATAGTAGCGGCCGAGCGTCGCCTTGGATTTGCCCGTGATCTCACACGCGGCTTCGATCCCGACATCTTTCACCAAGGCTTCGGTGTGTTTCTTAAGATAGGCCCCGATATCTGCCATAGTTCTACCTTTGCTACCTGCACGCGCCGCCCCTTCTATCCGTTTTGGGGGAAAGCATAGGGAAATTTCCCATAACCGAGTCATAATTGAAATGCCATAAATTGACTATCCCTCAGATATGCGAGGGTTTTGTGAGTGAGTGGCGGCCGTTCAGTGCCGGTAATGAGTAATCGTGAGGCAATATTGTTCAGCCTCACTCCGTTTTGGTCACATGTTGACCGATGGCGTCGCTGTTGCATGCGCAAGGTTCCATCCCCAAAGAGCATCTGCTCGGCCTCTGCAATGGTAACGGCGACGTCGCTTCCCCCTGAAAGATTGATGGGTTGTTCGATTGGCGTCGGCGCTTTAGACCCGCCGCATGGCTAAACTGTATTTCAACTACTCGACCATGAATGCGGGCAAATCGACCGTATTGCTGCAGGCCTCGCACAATTACCGTGAGCGCGGCATGAAGACCTATCTGATGACCGCTGCCGTGGACGGGCGCGCTGGTGTGGGGCGGATCGCCTCGCGTATCGGGATTTCCGAAGAAGCCGATACCTTCCGGCCGGACGATGACGTTTTTGCCATGATCGAAACGCGCCAGAAGGCCAATCCGATCGCCTGTGTCTTCGTGGATGAGGCCCAGTTCCTGTCCGAGGATCAGGTCTGGCAACTTGCCCGCGCCGTGGATGACCTGAAGCTCCCGGTGCTGGCTTATGGCTTAAGGGTAGATTTCCAGGGCAAACTCTTCCCCGGCTCAGCAGCCTTACTGGCCTTGGCCGATGAGATGCGCGAGGTCCGCACCATTTGCGAATGCGGACGCAAGGCCACGATGGTGATTCGGCAGGACGTCAATGGCCGCGCGATCACCGAGGGTGCTCAGGTTCAGATTGGCGGGAACGAGACCTATGTCTCGCTCTGCCGCAAACACTGGCGCGAGGCGGTCGGCGACTAGACCGGGTTTGGCAAGTCGCGCCCTTCGACAAAGGCGGCCACATTGTCCAACGCCATATGTCCCATGCCGGTTCGCACCTCTTCGGTGGCGGTACCCAGATGCGGCAGCAAGGTGACGTTCTGCATCTCGCGTAGTGCCTGCGGCACAGCCGGCTCGAACTCGTAAACGTCCAGCCCGGCCCCGGCGATCAGCCCTGCTTGCAGCGCGCTGATCAGAGCGGTCTCATCTACCACCTCACCCCGCGCGATGTTTACCAGAATGGCCGAGGAGTTCATGGCCTCAAGCACTGCGGCATTGATCAGATGGCGTGTCTCAGCCCCGCCCGGAACCGCCAGAACCAGGAAATCGACCGAGGCCGCAAGTGCCAAGAGATCGGGGATGTACTCGGCCTCAAAATCAAGCTGCTTGGCACTACGGGATTGATAAGCGACATGCATGCCGAACCCGAAGTGACAGCGCCGCGCGATGGCCTGCCCGATGCGACCCATGCCGACGATGCCCACGCGCTTGCCCGTCACATGATGCCCCAGCATTTGCGTGGGATGCCAACCCTGCCAGTTGTCAGCCCGCACCAAACGCTCCCCCTCACCCGCGCGGCGCGCGGTCGAGAGTAGCAAGGTCATGGCGATATCGGCGGTCGCATCTGTGACCGCTCCGGGCGTGTTGGTGACGGCGATGCCTAAGGCGCGCGCGGCCTCGACATCGATGTGATTGTAGCCGACGCCGAAATTGGCCAACAGCTTGCAGCGCGGCTCGGGCACTTTGGCGAAGACATCGGCCGAGAACAGGTCGCCCAGAGTGGGCACAACCACGTCATAGTCCTGCAACGCCCCCACCATCTCATCCTTGGAAAGCGGAGTGGTTGCAGGGCGGATCTCAACATCGAACTCGGTAGCGGCCCGTGCTTCGACCGCCGGTGTCATCGGGCGCGTGATCCAGAGTTTCATCAGTGCATCCTTCCGCCAACGGGGACTTTGCCATCCGGGCCGATCAACACGATCTCACCTTTTTCATCCGGCAGGCCAAGGACCAGAACCTCGGACATGAATCTCCCGATCTGGCGTGGCGGGAAGTTGACCACAGCCATCACCTGCTTGCCGATCAGTGTCGACGGATCGTAATGCGCGGTGATCTGGGCCGAGGTTTTGCGCTCACCAATTTCGTCGCCGAAATCGATCCACATCTTGATCGCGGGCTTGCGGGCTTCGGGATAGGGCTCGGCGCGGATGACCTCACCGACGCGGATGTCGACTTTCAGGAAGTCGTCGAAGGAAATCTCACTCACGACCCAACTCCTTTGAACGGTCGGTCGCGGCCTTGACGGCGCGGTGCAATAGATTTGGGAAACCCTCTGCTTCGTGCATCAGAACCTCCAGCGCGGCCTGTGTCGTGCCATTGGGCGAGGTCACGTTGACCCGCAGCTGCGAGGGGTCTTCCTCGGCGGCCATGGCCAAGGCACCGGCGCCGGCGACCGTGGATTTCGCCAGTCTCATGGCCAGCTCATGCGGCAGACCCTGCGCCTGCCCTGCGGCGGCCAGCGTTTCGATCAGGTGGAACACATAGGCTGGGCCTGAGCCGCTGACGCCAGTGACCGCATCTATCTGAGCCTCGTCCGACAGACGCACGGTCTCGCCTATCGCCGAAAGCAAGTTTTCCGCGAGGTCCAAATCGTCACCGGACACATGTGCGTTGCCGATCATCGCCGTGATACCCTGACGGATCGCCGCCGGTGTGTTCGGCATTGCCCGCACAATCGGTGTGCCCTCACCCAGCACGTCCTCAAATGTCGCAATCGAGGTGCCCGCTGCGACGGAAACGAACAGGCTGCCTCCACCACCGAGGGCCTGGATCGCCGGCAGAGCCTCACCCATCATTTGCGGTTTGACGGCCACCAGCACGACTGCGGGGGATTCGGGCAGTGGCGTGTTGATGTTTACGCCCTGCGTTTTCAGCCAGTCCGAGGGGTAAGGATCAATCACCCAAACGGAAGCGGCGGGCAGGCCGTGATCCAGCCAACCCGCCAACATCGCGGACCCCATCTTTCCGCAACCCAATAACACAAGGCCCTGCTCGGCCACGCGCGACATGTCCATCTGTGCCCCTCCCCTATTCAACGGTTCAGGGCAAAGGTTTACGCTCGGCCGTAGGCCTCTGCAATGGCGACTTGCATCGCTTCTTCCGGATCGCGATTGCCCCAGGTGACCAGCTGAATCGCCGGGTAGTAGCGCTCGGCGCTCAGCACCGCAGCGTTGATCATCGTGTCGATCTGATCGGGGCTTGCGGTCTGACCACCGGCCAGAACCAGACCGTAGCGATAGACCATCAGCTTCTGGTTCGCCCAATAGGTAAACGCGCCCGCCCAACACTGATCATTCATCTTGTTGAGCAGCTCATACAGCTCACTCTCACGCTCCGCCGGAGGCTCCATCTCGAATGAGCAAACCATGCGCAGCGTTTCGTCATAGTTGGACCAGGCCAGCGTGATCGAATAGGTCCGCCACTGCCCTTCGACAGCCATGGCGATCTGATCGTCACCGATGCGGTCAAAATCCCAGTCGTGATGCTCGGCCAGATGTTCAACAATATCGATTGGATGAAGGTCTTCTTCGAGAAACTGCTCGGAAAGGGCCATAATGCCACCTCACTACTCTCTAGCATTTCGGGGCTGGCAGCGCCCCAGCGCTAGTTGCCTGCTCTACAAGCCGGGCTTCCCCCGTAGGCCTGTACCAAATATGGTGCGCCGCAAGAGGTGGTCTGGCAACCCCATTTCTTGGGGATAACAGCAATAAGTTGTGGACAGTCGGCAACGACGATCAAAATATTGGCGTCTCGCGCAGCTTTGTCTTGATTAATTTCTGCAAGGCGGCATGATACACAACACCGCACAATCCTACCTTGGATTGCGCGGCTCTAATCTTGTCTTCAAAATCTGGATATGGGCGTTACTTGTCCAGTTTCGCCTCAAGCGCGGCGATGCGCGCCTCAAGCGCGGCGTTCTCTTCACGGGCCTTTTGGGCCATTGCGCGCACAGCGTCGAATTCTTCACGCGTGACGAAATCGCGGTCGGCCAGCCAACGGTCGACCATCGACTTCATCGCATTCTCGGCCTCTTCGCGTGCGCCCTGCGCCACACCCATGGCGTTGGTCATCAGCTGGGAAACGTCGTCGAGGATCTTGTTGCGGGTTTGCATGGCTTTTCTCCGAAATCGCGGTTGTTCCCTATATGGGGAAGGATTGGCGCAGGCTCAAGGTTGACTTGCCCTGCAAACCCCGGGCAATGAGACGCACATGCAGGCTGTTCTGAATTTCCCCGATCTGTCGCCCGAGCTGTTCTCGATCTCACTGTTCGGGATGGAGTTCGCGCTCAGGTGGTACGCGCTGGCATATATTGTCGGCATCCTGATTGCTTGGCGTCTGGCCGTGATGGCCTTGCGGCGTCCGGCTCTGTGGCGCAATCAGACGCCACCCATGAAGCCCGAGCAGTTGGACGACCTTCTGACTTGGATCATTATTGGCGTCATTCTCGGTGGGCGGCTGGGTTTTGTGCTCTTCTATCAACCGGCCTACTACCTGTCGCACCCGGCAGATATCCTGAAGGTCTGGCAAGGCGGCATGGCCTTTCACGGCGGGCTGCTGGGGGTGATCGTCGCCTCATACCTCTATGGTCGCCGTCACAACATTCCGGCCCTGTCGTTGGGCGATCTGGTGGCCTACACCGTCCCGCCCGGTCTGTTGCTGGGGCGGCTTGCCAATTTCATCAACGCCGAGCTTTGGGGCCGACCAAGCGAGCTGCCATGGGCCGTGATCTTTCCCGGCTTCGCAGCGCAGGACTGCCCAGGCGTCGTGGCCGGTATGTGCGCCCGTCACCCCTCGCAACTATACGAGGCGGCGCTTGAGGGTGTCTTATTGGGCGCAGTCCTTTTATGGCTGGCCTACCGGCGCGGCGCGTTCCGGAAACCCGGCCTGATTATGGGCGTTTTCCTCGCAGGCTACGGGGCATCCCGCTTCGTGGTCGAGTTTGTCCGGCAGCCCGACGCGCAGTTCATCTCGCCCGGTAACCCGCTTGGGCTGGCGTGGCATATCGGCGGCTACGGCCTGACAATGGGGCAAATCCTGTCCCTGCCGATGATCGCCTTGGGCCTATGGTTCGCCCTGCGCGCCCGGCGAACGGTATGAGGCTGCACGAACTTCTGATCGCCCGAATCCGGCAAGACGGCCCGATGACGCTGGCCGATTACATGACCGAATGCCTGCTACACCCAACTTGGGGCTACTATTCCACGCGCGATCCATTCGGTGCGCAGGGAGATTTTATCACCTCGCCTGAAATCAGTCAGATGTTCGGCGAGTTGATCGGGCTGTCGCTGGCGCAAAGCTGGATAGATCAAGGGCAGCCATCCCCGTTTGCTCTGGCCGAACTTGGACCGGGTCGCGGCACGCTGATGGCGGATATCCTACGGTCGACCCGCTCGGTTCCAGGTTTTCATGATACGGCCAAGGTTGTTCTGCTGGAAGCCTCAGAAACGCTCCGCGACGTACAAAAGGCAACCCTGAAAGATCACAACCCGCAGTGGATCAGCGACGTGGCAGAACTGCCGGACTTGCCGATGTTTCTGGTGGCGAATGAGTTCTTTGACGCCCTCCCCATCCGCCAGTTCCTGCGCGACGGCCCTGCTTGGCGCGAACGATTGATCGGAGAGGCCGATGGCGCGCTGAGTTTTGGCCTTGGCCCCGCTGCGCCGCATACTGCGCTGCAGGACAGGCTGTCCGATACGCGAGACGGGGATCTCGTCGAACTCTGCGCACCTGCCATTCCGATTCTGACCATCCTCGCCAGCCGAATCGCGCAGAACGGAGGGGCAGCTCTGATCGTGGACTATGGTGACTGGCGCTCGCTTGGCGATACGCTTCAGGCCCTAAAGGCGCATGAGCGTGTGGACCCTCTGCAAACTCCCGGTCAGGCAGACCTGACCGCGCATGTGGATTTTGAAACCCTGGCGCTGGCAGCAAAGGCCGCAGGCTGTGCTCATACCCGCCTGACACCACAGGGCATTTTTCTGGAACGTCTGGGAATCACCGCCCGTGCACAGGCTCTGGCCAAGGGTATAGGCGGCTCCAAGCTTGATGAACTGGTGGCCGCACATCGCCGGTTGACGCATCCCGATGAAATGGGAAATCTGTTCAAAGTGCTGGGCCTCTACCCGCCCCAAGCTGCGCCTCCACCGGGACTGGAACCATGACTTTGGAAATTCTCACGTCGGATATGCTGGCCCCCGTAAAACACGGCTTTTTCAGCCGTAGAGGCGGCGCATCCTCGGGTGTCTTTGCGGGATTGAACTGCGGCTATGGCTCGTCCGATCAGACTGAGATCGTCGCCTTGAATCGCCGACGAGTTGCTGACGCGATGGATGTCACGCCCGAGGCGCTGGTTGGCATTCATCAGGTGCATTCGCCCGATGTGCTGACGGTAGATGCGCCCCTTACGGGTGACAAACCCAAGGCGGATGCGCTTGTGACCGCCACGCCCGGGTTGGCGCTGACAATTCTGACCGCGGACTGCCAGCCTGTGCTTTTCTGCGACCCTGACACGAACGTGATCGGCGCCGCCCATGCTGGCTGGCGCGGAGCTTTGGACGGAGTACTAGAGGCCACATTGGACGCGATGGAGGCACTGGGTGCCAGACGCGAAAACACGCGTGCCGTGATCGGGCCATCCATTTCGCAGGCGGCCTATGAGGTCGGCCCCGAGTTTCTGGATGCGTTTATGGCGGAGTCCTCTGAGAACAGCCGATTCTTCGCCAATGGCACCGACGACCGGATGCAATTCGACCTGCCCGCCTTTGGCCTACATAAACTGCGCCAAGCAGGTGTTGGGCAGGCAGAATGGACCCGGCACTGCACTTATTCCGATCCAGATCGTTTTTATTCATACCGCCGGACAACACACGCCAAAGAGGCGGATTACGGGCGTTTGATTTCGGCGATCAGATTGTAGATTAGGCCCTGATTAAGGCAAAACCGCCACCTTTCCGCCACATTTATTGTGTTTATCTGACACAGAATCGTAGTGAATTTTGTGCCAGTACTCAGAAGGTTATCTGTCTTTGCCGACAAATGAATGCTGGCACCTCAAACAGAGGAACCGCCAACCTTTATTCTTTGTCCGTTTTTGATCCCGGTTAAGCCTTATCCCTGCCGCAAACACGCGGCACGTTAAGTCTACACACACGGAATGAGGCTCAGACCTCCGATCGAGCAGGACCAGAAAATGAAACAGAAATCTCGCTTTCTAAGCGCGGTCATTCAGGCCGCACAGGATCCGAAACTGGACATGCCGTGGAAGCGAGTTTCAAGCCATTCTGTCAGGGTTGCCCGCCGTCTCGCGACGCGACGCTGAAACAGAAAGCCAACGGAACCAAGCTGCCGGTTCCATTTGGTCAACGCGCACCGGGTAGTGCTCCGGTCCGGTGAGCGTGGGATGCAACGAAAACTGCATCCTGAGTTCGGAGCGTGTTTGTGGGCATTTTCGCCCGCGCTGTACGAGTTTGTCTGGGGGGTCAATGGATTGACCAATGGAATGCGAAATTGCTTCGCTGTGCGCTACGGCCATCGCCGGTGCCCAGGGGTTACCCATTTATTTCAAGACAAAGAACCGAACCGACAGATGGGCCTGCATGGGGGTATGCCCCGTCTGATCCGGTTCTAAAAGGAACGGAATATTTATGACTATTCCAAAATCACTGGCCATTGCTGCCAGAAATGCTGTCGAAACCTCGGCTTTGCTCCGCGACACTCCGCGGCCGACTACAAAACAGAAAGCCCAGCTGCGCCGTTACGAAGTGAGCGCTTTGCTCAAAAACGGAGACATCGCGCAAACCCGGCATATCGCACCGGCCCTGCCGATGTTCGAGGACGCCTTTTGCGCCTTCTCACGGGGGTCGCTTGTGGAAACCGAACAGGGGCCAATGGCAATCGAGGATCTGCTGCCCGGCGACACGGTACTTACGCAGGACGGGACCTCTGAGACCGTTTTGTGGAAGGGCTCGGTGACGCTGATACCGGGCCGCGAGGACTCCCGCGGGCGCACCCGCCCGCTGACCCGCATCATGGCCGATACATTTGGCATGCAGAAGCCAATGTCCGGTGTGATAGCCGGGCCTGCCGCGCGCCTGCTTGGCACGCCCGCCCATTTGCGACGCCTGCACGGGGGGTCACCGATTCTGACGCCTGTCGCCGAATTTCAGGACGGAATGGGCGTTGTGGAAACAATGCCACCCACTCCGGTGGAATTGTTTCACATATGCCTGAAAAAACACTCTGTCATACGTGTAGACGGCCTGCCCTTTGAAACCTATCATCCAGGTGCTAATGCGGTTCGCATGATCAGCCATTCGTTACGGTCGATCTATCTGAACCTGTTCGCGCATATCGAATCGTTGAACGATTTCGGCCCGTTGCTTATGCCACGCGCCGGAGACGGAGAGATCGACGCGATATCGGCGTGACGTGTTAACGAGTACTGCAGAGTGGGGGCTTTATGCAGATTTTGATAGGATGGGCTTTGACCCTGGCGGTGGTGGCTATGCTGCCACCTTGCCCAACAGAAACACGACGGATGTGGTTTAGGCCGAGCGGTTCATTCGGTCTTCCAGCACATCGAACGGGACGCCTGGGTCGTCTTTTGCGCCGCGGATAACAAGCGATGTCTTGACGCTGGCCACGTTTGGCGTGGTCAGTAGTTCTCCGGTCAGGAACTGCTGAAAACTGCTGAGGTCGGGCGCGACGCATTTCAGGATGAAGTCGACCTCGCCGTTCAGCATGTGACACTCACGGACCAGCGGCCATAGCCCGCACTGCGCCTCGAACGCGCTGAGTTCCGATTCAGCTTGGCTATCCAATCCAACCATCGCAAAGACCTGAACCTCGAAACCAAGCTCGCGAGCGTTCACTTCGGCGTGGTAGCCGGTGATATAACCCGATTCCTCCAATGTACGGACGCGGCGCAGGCACGGAGGGGCCGAGATACCGACCCTTTTGGCCAGCTCCACATTGGTCATGCGACCGTCCGCCTGCAATTCCGCCAGAATCTTGCGATCAATTTCATCCAGCCGGGTCGTGACCATAAAACGCTCCTGATTTTTCGGTTCTTATATCAGCACCCAGCCCACGCGCAATAATGTTTCGTAGCTGCGCAATTTTCTTTGTTTTCAAATCGCTCATTTGCGCAGAGTCATTCCAATAAGGCATATCAGCTTCCCTTCATGAAGGGGCTTTAAGCCCTGCCCGGCCATCGCTATATCCTTGCGACGGGCAAAAGGCCCAATTCAGGCAGTTCGAGCGGGGGTACCATGGCCGAAACACGACACACCAAGGTTCTGATCATCGGGTCGGGGCCCGCAGGCTATACAGCCGGGGTTTATGCAAGCCGCGCGATGCTGGAACCCATTCTGGTGCAAGGGATCGAGCCCGGCGGCCAGCTGACAACCACCACCGAGGTCGAAAACTGGCCCGGCGACACCGAGGTACAAGGCCCCGATCTGATGGTCCGCATGCAGGACCACGCCAAGGCGATGGGCTGTGAGGTCATCGGCGACATCATCAGTGATCTGGATGTCTCAACACGTCCGTTCACCGCAAAAGGCGACAGCGGCACGGTTTACACTGCTGACGCGGTCATTCTGGCGACCGGCGCACGGGCCAAATGGCTTGGCCTGCCGTCCGAAGAGAAATTCAAAGGCTTCGGCGTCTCGGCCTGCGCGACCTGCGACGGGTTCTTTTATCGCGGGCAGGAGATCGTTGTGATCGGTGGCGGCAACACCGCCGTGGAAGAAGCGCTATTCCTCACCAATTTCGCCAGCAAGGTGACCTTGATCCACCGCCGCGACGAGTTGCGGGCCGAAAAGATCCTGCAGGATCGCCTGATGAAGAATGAAAAGATCGAACCTCTCTGGTTCCATGAACTGGACGAAGTCATCGGGACCGACGCGCCCTTGGGCGTCGAAGGCGTGCGCGTCAAGAACGTGAAAACGGGTGAAATCTCAGAAATCCCGTGCAAGGGCGTTTTTGTCGCCATCGGCCATGCCCCGGCCAACGAGTTGGTCAAGGACACGCTGGAAACCCATATGGGCGGCTATGTCGTAACCAAGCCGGGATCAACCGAGACCTCGGTTCCGGGCGTTTTCGCAGCCGGAGACCTGACAGATCACATCTACCGTCAGGCCGTCACCAGCGCAGGCATGGGCTGCATGGCCGCCTTGGATGCCGAACGCTTCCTGGCCGAACAAGACTGAGGGGCCACAGGGTCAGGCCAGACCGGCTTGACCCTGTCCCCGCGCGGCCTCACACTGGTGCAAAACATGAGGGTCGCGCGTGGTCACAACGGACAACGCTCTTTGGCGTGGCGGGTGGTCAACCCGCCTTAGGATCGGCAGCGGGCTGGTCCTTTTTGTCTTTGCCTTCTTCCATTTTCTGAACATCGGCCTGGGCCTGTTTCACACCGACTATCTGCATGGCATGCAAGATGGTCGAAAGGCCGTCACGCGCCACGACGCCATGAGCGCGCTTCTCTACCTTGCGCTGATCGTGCATTCGGGCCTTGCGCTAACGTCGATCATACAACGACGGACTTTGCGCATGCCGTTCAGCTCGGCCCTGCAGGTCGTGCTGGGGCTGCTGATCCCGATCCAGCTGATTGTCCACATCATTCACACGCGATACGCGCATGAGATCTACGATGTGAATGACGAAATGGGCTATATCATCATCCTGATGTGGCCAAGCTCTGCGATTTGGATGCAAAGCCTTCTGTTGCTGATCGTGTGGGTACATGGCTGCATCGGGTTGCACATGTGGCTGCGGCTGACCCGGTGGTGGGGCAAGACCCTGCCCTACCTGATCGGTATTGCGGTCTTTGTCCCCTGTTTCGCCCTGGCTGGTGTGCTGACCGAGGGGCGCCGGATTTGGGCCGATTTTGCCGATGACTTCCTGCGCGCACAGTATATCGAACACTATAACTGGCCCTCGGCCGAGGCCTTTGAGGCCATGTTCCGCGTCGAAGACAACGCCATGACGGGTTTTTGGGCCGCGCTTGGTGCCACGGCGGCCTTCTATCTTGGCCGCAAGCTGTGGAGACGTCGGCATTCCGTGCAGGTCACCTATGCCCGAGGGCCCGAGGTTTTTGCCGAGAAAGGCATGACGCTGCTTGAGATGTCTCAGGCCAACGGAATTCCGCATGCCGCCCTATGTGGCGGCAAGGGCCGCTGCACCACCTGCCGCGTGATCGTCGAAGATGGCGGAGATCACCTGTCCCCGCCCAGCGAGATCGAAGCCCGCAGTCTGGCCGCTGTTGGGGCCTCGGCCCAGACGCGCCTGGCCTGTCAGATGCGCCCGACCGAGCCGGTAAAGGTCTTTCGTGTTTTCCGTCCCGACGGCAAGCACGACCGGGCTCATGCCAGTCAGGGGCAGGAACGTCAGCTGGCCGTTCTCTTTCTGGACATGCGCGGCTTTACCGCCCGTACCGCTGGGCAATTGCCTTATGACATCGTCTTCCTGTTAAACCGGTTCTTTGACGCGATTGTGCCTTCGATCACCTCCCAGGGCGGGGTCGTCGACAAATATATGGGGGATGGGTTGCTGGCGGTTTTTGACAAACCCGACCCCCAGCAATCCGCCCGATCCGGTCTGCAAGCGGCAATTGAGATCAGCCATGCGCTGGAACAGTTCAACCGACAGCTCTCATCCGAAGACAGCCCGCATATCCGTATCGGCATGGGGCTGCATCTGGGCGATCTGGTGCTTGGGGAAATTGGCGCGGCCGGACATGCCGCGCAAACCATCATCGGCGACGCGGTGAATGTCGCCAGCCGCCTTGAGGCCGAAACAAAACCGCTGGGGGTTGAGCTTCTGGTTTCGGCCGAGCTGCTACAGGCCGCCGAGATGGATATCTCGCGCGACCGCATCCAAAACTTCGAGCTGCGCGGCGTATCCAAGCCCGTTCCAGCCCTGCCGGTGCCCCGCGCCTCGGAATTTGAAAAGGCCTAAGACAACAGGAACACGCATACTTACTGTGGCACATTTGCGCTAGATTACCGGAACTTTGATCGCCGGTTTCCCACCCAATTGGAAAATTCTTCCAATCACAAGAAAAACCGCTCATATCCTCCTTAGTTTTATCTGACCCTGTGGACTCTGACTCAGTGGCGGGGCACATGCCGTTTCAAATGCCAAGATCACACTGGCGCATCATCACATCGACAAGAGAATTCCGATGACAATGTTAAGCAACCTCGCCCCCATTCCCGAACTCTACGTATCTTATGACTCGGCCCAGAAGCTGAAGGTTGAGGCTGCGGATCTGACCAGCCATGACCTGTCTCCGCGCCAGATCTGCGATCTGGAACTGCTGATGAATGGCGGCTTCAATCCGCTGAAAGGGTTTCTGAGCGAAGCCGACTATGACAGTGTGGTCGAGAACATGCGTCTGGCTGACGGCACGCTGTGGCCGATGCCGATCACGCTGGATGTCAGCGAAGAATTCGCCGAAAGCATCGAACTGGGCCAAGACATTGCCCTACGAGACCAAGAGGGCGTGATCCTCGGCACCATGACTGTGACCGACCGCTGGACCCCCGACAAATCGCGCGAAGCCGAGAAGGTCTTTGGCGCGGATGACGATGAGCACCCGGCCGTCAACTACCTGCATAACGTGGCAGGCAAGGTCTATCTGGGCGGTCCCGTTGTCGGCATTCAGCAGCCCGTTCACTATGATTTCCGTGGCCGCAGGGATACTCCGAACGAGCTGCGCGCCTACTTCCGCAAACTGGGCTGGCGCCGCATTGTTGCGTTCCAAACCCGCAACCCACTGCACCGCGCCCACCAGGAACTGACCTTCCGCGCCGCGAAAGAGGCGCAGGCCAACCTGCTGATCCACCCGGTTGTCGGCATGACCAAACCGGGCGACGTGGACCACTTTACCCGCGTGCGCTGCTATGAGGCGGTTCTGGACAAGTACCCGGCCTCAACCACCTCGATGTCGCTGATTAACCTGGCGATGCGCATGGCAGGCCCGCGTGAGGCCGTTTGGCATGGTCTGATCCGCGCCAACCACGGCTGCACTCATTTCATCGTTGGCCGCGACCATGCTGGCCCCGGCAAGAACAGCCAAGGTGAAGATTTCTACGGCCCCTATGACGCGCAGGATCTGTTCCGCAAATACCAAGATGAAATCGGCGTTGAGATGGTCGACTTCAAGCACATGGTCTATGTGCAGGAACGCGCCCAGTACGAGCCGAATGACGAGATCCTCGACAAAGACAATGTAACGATTCTGAACATCTCGGGCACCGAACTGCGCCGCCGTCTGGCCGAAGGTCTGGAAATCCCTGAATGGTTCAGCTTCCCCGAGGTCGTGGCCGAGCTGCGCAAAACCAAACCGCCGCGCAGCCAGCAGGGCTTTACCGTGTTCTTCACCGGCTTTTCGGGTTCGGGAAAATCCACCATCGCCAACGCGCTTATGGTCAAGCTGATGGAGATGGGCGGCCGCCCCGTGACGCTGCTGGATGGCGACATTGTGCGTAAGAACCTGTCGTCCGAGTTGGGGTTCTCGAAGGAACACCGCGATCTGAACATCCGCCGCATTGGTTACGTGGCCTCCGAGATCACCAAGAACGGCGGTATCGCCATCTGTGCGCCGATTGCGCCCTATGCCGCCACCCGTCGGGCCGTGCGCGAAGAGATCGAACAGTTCGGTGCCTTCTGCGAGGTTCACGTGGCCACCAGCATCGAGGAATGCGAACGCCGCGACCGCAAGGGCCTCTATAAGCTGGCCCGTGAAGGCAAGATCAAAGAGTTCACCGGCATCTCGGACCCTTACGACGTGCCCCAGAATCCTGAACTGAGCGTCGAGACCGAGAATGTCGAGGTCGACAACTGCGCGCATCAGGTTCTGCTGAAGCTCGAGAGCATGGGCCTGATCGCTGCGAACTAGGCGGTTGAGCTAAACCAGATTGGAAACGGCCTCCGGTCACCGGGGGCCGTTTTTCGTGCAAAACAACGACCGAGATTGACAAAGATGCGTGGCATTGATGCAGTCGGCCCAGTCAAGTTCGCTACAGTCAATACAAGATGCGCTCTCTTCCTCACATCGCCAGCTTCTGGTTTGGTTCCGATCTCAGCTGGCTTGAGGCGTTATGCATGCAATCGTACCTAGACCACGGCCATTCCTTCACCCTCTATGCGGCTCATGACATCGCGAATATCCCAAATGGCGTCGACCTGCGGCACGCGTCCGAGATACTGTGGCCCGCCCCTTTCGCGTTACGGCCCGAAGACCGGCTGGGCGTCGCGGTTTTTTCCGACATCTTCAGGCTGAGACTATTGGAACGTACAGATTTCATCTGGGTTGATCTGGATGCGCTCTGTCTGAAGCCCTTTGATTTTGCGTCCCCGTATGTCTTTGCCCCTTCTCAATCCGGCAAATTTCCCAATGGGGTGCTCCGCCTGCCCCGAGAATCCCAAACGCTTGCGCAGATGCTGGCATTTGTCACCTCGGCCAACCCGACCCAACCATGGCGCGGGGCCAAGCTGCGCAGGCACAACGAGAAGCGTATCGCGGCGGGTGAGTCCTGGGGGATCGAGGCGCTGCCATGGGGATGCTCCGGCCCCAAGGCGCTGGGGCATTTTCTGTGTGAGACCGGAGAGGACATCCACGCTATGCCTGCTGATACGTTCTACCCCCTAGCAAACGAGGCGTTTTGGAAGCTGCACGACCCAAGGATTCCGCTAAATGCAATAGAACGGGACGGGGTGAATTCCGTGCATGTATTTGGGCATCAGAAGAAATTTATGGCCCAACAGACTGCGGGCCTGCCGGTGCGGGGATCGTTTCTCAGCACGCTATGCGCGCGTCACGGGATTGACCCACAAGACAACCCGATCGCACAGATGGCTTGGATGGGGTTTTAACCGGACGCGCCCGATAGCTCATGCCGCAAAGCCCGCACGGCGCGTTCTTCGAACTGACCGTAATCTGCAGCTGTGCCCTGAATCGCCTTCAGATGGGGCAGACGCCGGGCATAGTCTTCTTCGGATGCAGATTGAATCGCTTCCTGTATATCTGCCTGTGTCTCGCAGAGGATCATCCCCGAAGTGTCCATGAAATCCTCGATATTTGGGCAGCCCCAATAGATCGGAACTGTCGCGCACAGGATCGAGTCGATCAGTTTCTCTGAAAAGTAGTTCCGCTCTCGCACGTTCTCGATCACGACCGAATAGCGGTAAGGGGCCAGACCATCCGACTTCTGGTCGAAAGGCGTGTATCCGCGCCCCATGATATCCACATCTGCCCCGGTTTCGCGGATCCAATCTATCACGTCATGCCGCAGCTGGTGGCCTACGAGGTCCCGCTTGGCCGAGGCAATCAGCGAACAGGATTTTACTTTCTCAGCCTGTAGCTCCTGCCAATCTGGCACCATGGTCACGCCATAGGGCAGAAACACAGCATTGGGCAGGTTTTCCAGCAGAACATCGTGAAACGTGAACACCCGAAAGAACCGCCGCCATGTCAGGCGCAACTGTCGGTCATGTTTGGCGTGGATGGCCGAAGGCTCACCCATCATCAGCGAAATCCGCGCCTTTGTGCCCCGCCGCAACCGCCAGTGAACCGTCGAATTGGGATATATGATCAGATGATCCGTCGGCGCGAGGTCGCCAACTGTTTTGCCCAGCAAACGATCCGGGCAGCCCTCGTGCCAGATCAGCTCGGACAAAGGCACCTCGGCCAGTTTCGGGCCCAGACGGTGGCCGTAGGGTAAAACAGCAATCGCTTGGGTCATTGATCCGTCTCAGGCAAGTCGACCTGTCCGCGCATCAGAACATAGCCTTGCCCCGCCACCTTGATCCCGGTCATGGCATCGCTTGGGCCGACGCGCGTCACCGTTGCTTGCCCCGGACGCCCCATGTCGTGACCCTGTTCAGCGATGAATTGGTCTTTCTCCATAAGCCCGTATTTCCAAAGATAGGCCGCCATCGCGCCCGTCGCAGAACCTGTGAAAGGGTCCTCGGGTGGGCTGGGCGGTGCCAGCAGCAGGCGTGAGAACGTATCCCCTTGTGTCGTCGCTCCCTGCAAGGTGACCAAAAACGGCTCTGCCATATCGGAACCAGAAAATCCCGCTAATGCTGCCACCTCGCGCAAAGGACCTTCGACCAGCCGCGCTGCGCGCAAGGCGTCGTGATCCCGCAGCACGGTGATACAGAACGGCAACCCGGTAGAGACAAATCGCGGCGGAGAAACAATCGCGTCCTCGGGCAACGATATCGCACTGGCGACTAGATCAGCAGGCACATAGGCTCCGAATTCCGGCGCAACCTGCGTCATCTCGATCTCATCACCGTTCAGACGAATGGCAACAAGCCCCGCCCCGGTTTCCAATGTCAGAGAGTCGCCTTCAACCAGACCGCGCGACCGAAGTGCCGCGACCGTTGCGATGGTCGGATGACCGGCAAAGGGGATTTCACGGCTGGCCAGAAAATACCGCACCCGGATATCGGCAACATCCGACTGGCCTGCAAAAGTACACTCGACCAGAGAGGTTTCGCGCACATAGGCCATGCAGACCTCATCCGACAGGTGGGCCGCGCCATGGACTACGGCGCAGCCATTTCCACCAAAGGCTTTGTCAGTAAAGGCATCCACCCAGTCAAAATCGAACCAGCTCATCCACCGTTTCCTTACATGAACATGTCATCCCGGATGCGATCCGGAGCTTGTGCATGTTTCGCTGGTGTCGGGCGGAATGTCACGCGCAAACGCGTGTGGCTGGGGCCGTTCAGTGAACGGCCACCGGCGAGAGGTCATGCTCGCGGGCCAGCACAAAGGCCAGCTTGCGGTCGGCGACAAGCGCCAGTTGCTGCCCGTCTGAGTCATGAACGGCGTAAAGCTGATCCAGATCACCCGCCTGATCGCGCAGATCGCTGGGCAGATCGGCAACCTCAACCGTTTTGACATAGACGATACGATCGCCTTCGGTGTTGATTTCAATCGGTGTGTTCATTGCTCTTACCCCTTCCGTATGTTGATTGTCTGCACCACGGTTTCCGGCACGGCGCGGGTCAGATCCACATGCAGCAGACCGTTCTCCATAATCGCCTCGCCCACCTCGACACCGTCGGCCAGCACGAACATGCGCTGGAATTGACGCGCCGCGATGCCGCGATGCAGAAAGATGCGCCCCTCGCTGTCGTCGCGTTGACGGCCCCGGATCACCAGTTGGCGGTCCTCGATGGTGATCGACAGATCCTCTTCCGCGAACCCGGCCACCGCCAGAGTGATGCGGTAGGAATAGTCCGAGGTCTGTTCGATGTTGTAGGGCGGATATCCTTCATTGCCAGCCTTTGCAGACCGTTCCAGAAGGCGTTCCAATTGCTCGAACCCCAACAGATGCGGATATGAGCCCAAGGTAAGTTTTGACACGTGTTCTCGTCCTTTTATGTCAAAGCGACGTTTTGGGCGGCCCCATTTCGGCAACCGCACAAGATAGAATATGGGAAGAAACCGGGAAGTCCACAAGGTCTGGCGCGATAACGTCTTGCACACTATCTTGTTGGGGACGCACCACAACAAGCCCGAGTCGCCAATGAACGCGCCCACTGACCTTTCCATGAAAACCGACGAAGTTCTGCGGGTTGAGCTGGAGGTTTTTCGCCGTCAGCACCGTGATCTTGATGAGGCAATTGAGGCGTTGCAGGCCACCGGCACATCCGATCAATTGACGATCAAACGCTTGAAAAAGCAGAAACTGCGGCTGAAAGACATCATCCGCCTGATCGAGGATCGCCTGACCCCCGACATCATCGCCTGACGCATTGCCACGCATGCGGATTTGGCTATAGTGCGCGCTCTTTCGAACGGCAGGGACGCAAGCGGATGAGCGATGTGAAAGTGGGGATCATCATGGGCAGCCAATCGGATTGGCCCACGATGAAAGAAGCCGCCAATATCTTGGATGAATTGGGCATCGCGTATGAAAAACGCATCGTTTCGGCCCACCGCACCCCTGACCGTCTATGGGATTACGGCAAGACCGCCGCGTCGCGCGGTTTGCATGTGATCATCGCAGGCGCTGGCGGAGCTGCGCATTTGCCCGGCATGATGGCGTCGAAAACTCGCGTGCCCGTTGTTGGTGTTCCGGTTCAGACGCGGGCTTTGTCGGGTGTCGACTCCCTGTACTCGATCGTTCAGATGCCGAAAGGATTTCCTGTGGCGACCATGGCAATCGGCTCGGCCGGTGGGGCCAATGCGGGTCTGATGGCGGCCGGTATTCTGGCCTTACAAGACAGCGCACTGGCTGAACGGCTGGACACGTGGCGTGAGGCTCTGTCCGCCTCGATCCCGGAGGAGCCAGTTGATGAGTGACGCTCTGAAACCCGGCGCCCGGATCGGTATTCTGGGCGGAGGCCAATTGGGCCGGATGCTGTCGGTCGCTGCCTCCCGCTTGGGGTTTGTGACGCATATCTATGAGCCGGGCGCCAACCCTCCCGCCGCTCAAGTCGCCGACCTCGTGACAACCGCGCCCTATGACGACGCCGACGCGCTGCGCGCCTTCGCCGACTCGGTCGATGTCATCACCTACGAGTTCGAGAACATCCCGACCGAGGCGCTGGACCTGCTAGAAGCCCACCGCCCGATCCGTCCGGGACGCGAGGCGCTGCGGGTCAGTCAGGACCGGTTGACCGAGAAGAATTTCCTGCAAGGTCTGGGCCTCAACACCGCGCCTTTTGCAGACGTCACCGATCTGGCAAGCCTGAATACGGCCATTGAGGACATCGGGACACCCGCGATCCTGAAAACGCGCAGGTTCGGCTATGACGGCAAAGGTCAGGCCCGCCTGCGCGCGCCTGAGGATGCCGAGGCTGCTCTGGCCGATATGGCGCGCGCGCCTGCGATCCTTGAGGGGTTTGTGGACTTCTCACACGAAGTCTCGATCATCGCGGCCCGCGGGCTTGATGGTCAGGTCGCTTGCTTTGACCCCGGTGAGAATGTCCACCGCAACGGCATCCTGCACACCACAACGGTCCCTGCCAGCTTGCGCCCGGCGCAGCGGACGGATGCCGTTCTGCTCGCGGCCAATATCCTGAATGCTCTGGACTATGTGGGCGTGATGGGGGTTGAGCTGTTCGTCACACCTTCGGGCCTGATCGTTAACGAAATCGCACCTCGGGTGCATAACTCGGGCCACTGGACGCAGAATGGCTGCGCCGTCGACCAGTTCGAGCAGCATATTCGCGCCGTGGTCGGATGGCCTTTGGGAGACGGGCAGCGGCATTCGGACGTGGTGATGGAGAACCTGATTGGCGACGATATGGACCGCGTGCCGGAACTGGCGCAGGAGCGGGACGTTGCCCTGCACCTCTATGGCAAGGCCGAGGTCAAGCCGGGCCGGAAGATGGGTCACTTCAACCGCGTCGCTCGCTGAGGGAAATCGCGCATTCTGCGCGATGCCTCCGGCGGAAGTATTTTTTAACAGAAGAAGATGAGGCAGTCAGGCGAAAAATCTGGCCGCGATATCGCCGGACATATGGCTGACACGCCCGCCCGCAAAGGTGGCGGCGACGCGGTGGGTTGTTGCGTCCAGGATGACGATATCGGCGCGTTGACCCGGCATCAGCGTGCCGCGATCTGTCAGGTCGAGAACCCGCGCGGGGCCAGATGAGACCAGCGCCCAGGCGTTTGCGAAATCCAGCAACCCGCTTTTTGCCAACATCAACGCGGCGCGGCGCGGGCTGGGGTAGTGGTAGTCCGAGGCCAGCGCGTCACACAGCCCCATCGCGATCAGATCCAGAGCGCTGGCGTTGCCTTTATGGGAGCCTCCGCGCACCACGTTCGGCGATCCCAAAATGATGTGGTCTCCGGCCGCGTGAGCGGCTTCTGCGGCGGCGAGGGTTTCGGGGAATTCAGCAATCGAAACACCGCGTGTACGCCATCCTGCGCGAGTCTCAGACGTGGCATCATCATGGCTGCCCAAGCGCACGCCTCTTTGGGCCAACTCAGCGCAAAGCGCGTCAAGTGCGGCAGGGACTTCATCGCTGCGGGCGTGCATGGATAGCAGCATCTCAAAATGCGCATCGGGGTTGCGCCCCGCTTTCAAGGCCTGCCCGGTCAGGCGCGGTGGTTTGCGCCCTTTGGCCAGCCGGTCATGCGGCAGGTGATCGTTGAAGACGACATAAGGCACCTGCCAACCCGCGATCTTTTGGGCCAGCCCGTCATAGTCGTCCAGCATATGCGTCTCGAACCGCAATTGTGGGATCAGATCGGTGACTGTGCCGTCCTTGACCTCGGCAATCGCCTTGAACACCTGAGAGGCGAAGTCTGGCCCGCGTACCCCGCCCTCCCAGCTGTAGAACTGGGCCAGAACGCCGGTGGTGATCCCGTTGGCGGCAAGCTCGGCCTCGACCGACAGGATGCCCTCGTTCATCTGCTTCATGGCACCACGGCGCGGGGCAATATGACGTTCAAACCCGTCCCCGTGCAGGTCGATAATGCCGGGTAGAACCAAATAGCCAGACAAATCTACCTGTCGCCCGGTCCGGTCGCCCTGCACCTCCCCTTCGGCAATTGACAAATCGGCACGCGACAACCCGGCCTCCGGCAGCAGAACCTCTGCTCCGGTCAAGTTCAGTTCCAATGCGGTCATTCCGTGCGCTCCGAGTTCGGCTCCGAGCAATCCTGCCCGATACAGATCTCGTCAATCACGTCCATCACCCCATCGAGCCAAGTGATTTGCGGGTCGAACTGTCCGAACTCGATGAAGTGCAGTGCCTGGGCCATTACACGGGGATTATTCATCATGAACGTATGCGTCACAGGCAGAACGATGTGGTCCGCCATGCCTTCAACCCGGGTCGTGCGGATCGACACTTTGCCATCGTCTGGCCCATCAATCATCGACGAAAAGACCGGATTCAGAGAGTTTTCACCCGCGATCACCCCAAGCTCGAACTCAACCGGAGGCAATTGGCGCGGGATGCCTTCCGGGCCTGTGCCCAACTGCAATCCCGCCGGACCGTTGAGGTAGCCGAACACCTCCCATGCGCCCAATTCATCAACCAACTGGCTGCCCTGATTAGGCGGCCCAAGCATGACAACGCGACCCAAATTCTCTGGTTCGTGATCCTGCAGCCAATAGCGCAACAGGATGCCCCCCATGGAATGCGCCACGACATTTGCGGTGTCGTCCCCGCATTCGGCGAACGCATCGGGCAGAGTTTGCTCGGCCAGTTCCGGAATGCCCAAATCGGTCGACGGATAACCTGGGCGAATGACCGTGTAGCCATGCACCTCGAACAATTGCTCCATCACCGAAAAGGACGCCTCGGTCCGAGCCAGCCCGTGCAGCAGGATCACGCATTTCGCCTGGGCCGCAGCCGGGAGAAGGAGAATAAATATGGCAAGCAGAACTCTCATACCCGCCAGATAAGGCCTATTTTGGTTCGGGGAAAGATGTGACCTCAGGTTCTACGCTGTACTGCCAGCGCGATCCCGCCCAAAACCAGTGCCGCGCCGATGATCAAGCGCATGCTTGCCACCTCACCCAATAGCAAAATACCCGCCACGATTGCGATGACAGGGACGCTCAACTGTACGACTGCCGCGACCGAAGGGGCAAGCTGCGGCAACACGCGATACCAAAGCGCGTAGCCAAGGCCCGAGGTCACGCCCCCGGACAGAGCCGCCAGAAAATAGCCAAATCCGGTCATCTGCCAAGTACCACCTGTCACCAGCAAGGCCATAGCCGTGACGGGCAATGCGACAACAAAATTGGCCGCGGTGCCCTCCAAGGCGTTCGGCTCAGACCGCCCGGCCAATGAATAAGCGGCCCAGCCAATCCCCGCCGCGACCATCAGAGCAGCCCCCAAGGCGTCCACCTGAACGGTCCCCGATGGCCAAAGCACATAGGCCAACCCTCCCAGCGCAACCGCTGCGCCTGCCAATTGGCGCACCGTCGGGGTCGCTCCGGTCATAGCCCCGACTGCGAACATGGTGATCTGAACGACACCAAACAGAATCAACGCCCCTAACCCAGCGTCCAACGTCAGGTAAGCCACAGAAAAGCCAATCATATAGAGAGACAGTGAACCCGCCCCAATGATCCGACGTGGTGAGCGAAGGGGCAGAACCGCGCCTTTCAAAAGAACCAACACGGCCAGAACCACCGCCCCCGCAAGAACACGGACGACGGCGAACCCCGCAGGATCACTCGCCTCGCTCTCAATCGCCAGCCGGTTCAGAATCGAATTGGCCGCAAAGGCGCACATGGTCAGTGAGGTCAGAAGAAAAAGTCTCATGAATCCCGCATAGCGCGTTGGCCACGCTTTGCACACTCACTTTCCAGCTAAGTGCAAAGCTCACCCTTCTTCTGTTCAACAATACCTCCGCCGGAGGCATGACCGCGCAGCGGGCATTCCAAACGCAAACGGGGCCGCCAAAAGGCGACCCCGCTCGTAAGCACTATGGCCTAAGCAGCTTACATCATGCCGCCCATGCCGCCCATGTCGGGCATGCCGCCAGCAGGTGCCGCGCCTTCTTTGGCGGGCTTGTCAGCAACCATTGCTTCGGTGGTGACCAGCAGACCAGCAACCGACGCCGCATCTTCCAGAGCGGTACGGACAACTTTGGCAGGGTCAATCACGCCGAACGAGAACATGTCGCCATATTCTTCGGTCTGCGCGTTGAAGCCGAACGATACATCGCCGGATTCACGGACTTTGCCCGCAACGACCGCACCGTCAACACCTGCGTTCTCGGCGATCTGGCGCAGCGGCGCTTCGATCGCTTTGCGAACGATGTTGATACCGGCGTTCTGGTCAGCGTTTGCACCTTCCAGAGTTTCCAGTGCTTTGCCGGCCTGAACCAGAGCAACACCACCGCCGACGACAACGCCTTCCTGCACAGCAGCGCGGGTCGCGTTCAGAGCATCGTCCACACGGTCCTTACGCTCTTTCACTTCAACTTCGGTCATGCCGCCGACGCGGATAACAGCAACACCGCCTGCCAGTTTGGCAACGCGCTCTTGCAGCTTCTCACGGTCGTAGTCCGACGAGGTTTCTTCGATCTGAGTGCGGATCTGAGCAACACGTGCTTCGATCTCGGCTTTTTCGCCAGCACCGTCAACGATGGTTGTTTCGTCTTTGGTGATCTCGATCTTCTTGGCGGTGCCCAGCATATCCATTGTGACGGACTCGAGCTTCATGCCCAGATCTTCCGAGATGACCTGACCGCCGGTCAGGATTGCGATGTCCTGCAGCATGGCTTTACGGCGATCGCCGAAGCCCGGTGCCTTGACAGCAGCAATTTTCAGACCGCCGCGCAGTTTGTTGACAACCAGAGTTGCCAGCGCTTCACCTTCAACATCCTCGGCAATGATCAGCAGCGGCTTTTGCGATTGGATGACTTGCTCGAGCAGCGGAACCATCGGCTGCAGCGAGGACAGTTTCTTTTCGTGCAGCAGGATCATGCAGTCGTCGAGTTCTGCGATCATCTTGTCTGCATTGGTGACGAAGTAAGGCGACAGGTAGCCACGGTCGAACTGCATACCTTCGACAACATCGGTCTCGGTTTCCAGACCTTTGTTTTCTTCGACGGTGATAACGCCTTCATTGCCAACCTTCTGCATCGCGTCTGCGATCTGCTGGCCGATTTCAGCTTCGCCGTTGGCCGAGATGGTGCCAACCTGAGCAACTTCGGCCGAGTCTTTGACTTCACGCGACGCGTCTTTGATGCCTGCAACAACTTTGGCAGTCGCCAGGTCGATGCCGCGCTTCAGGTCCATCGGGTTCAGGCCAGCAGCAACCTGCTTCAGACCTTCGCGAACGATGGCTTGGGCCAGAACGGTTGCGGTGGTGGTGCCGTCACCGGCTTCGTCATTGGTGCGGCTGGCGACTTCTTTCACCATCTGCGCGCCCATGTTTTCGAACTTGTCTTCCAGTTCGATTTCCTTGGCAACCGATACACCGTCTTTGGTGATGCGCGGTGCGCCGAAGGATTTGTCCAGAACCACGTTGCGCCCTTTGGGGCCCAGGGTCACTTTAACAGCGTCGGCCAGGATGTTCACACCTGCCAGCATGCGGTTACGGGCATCGGTGTCGAACTTGACGTCCTTTGCAGCCATGTCGTTTCTCCTTGAGAAATAAGTTGTAAATGAAGATCAGAGTGAAGCGCGGCGGCTTACTCGATGATCCCCATGATGTCGCTTTCTTTCATCATCAGCAGCTCTTCGCCGTCGACCTGAACTTCGGTGCCCGACCATTTGCCGAACAGGATCTTGTCGCCAGCTTTGACCGCCATCGCGATCAGCTCGCCGCTGTCCTTGCGTGCGCCTTCGCCGGTTGCGACGACTTCGCCTTCGCTGGGCTTTTCTTTTGCGCTGTCAGGAATGATCAGGCCGCCTGCGGTTTTCTCTTCGCTTTCTGTACGGCGAACCAGCACACGGTCATGAAGCGGTTTCAATGCCATCTTTGCAGCTCCTTGGGCTCAAAGTTTATCTATCCTCCCCCCGCCGACTGGCGAGGCGTTAGCACTCAAGGGTAGAGAGTGATAACGACGCATAGCTAGGGGGTGCAATTCCCCGAGTCAACAAGCTGTGATGGATTTTTTTCGACCAAGACCCTCAATCAGGCTGGTCCCAACTATAGGCCCAGTGCTTCAAGCCCTCCCGCCCCGCATCCGTCAGGGCATAAACACCTTTTTCGACCTTGTCGAACCACCCGTAGTGATTGGTGCGCATCAGCCGAGTGGCCTCGGCTACGCCTGTCGACTTCGCGACCTCGGCCCCTTTGCAGGCGCCATGTTCGGCAAGATGGGCCGCGCATTTCAAAGCATCCTGGCGATAGGCGGTGACAATGCCGTGCCGCGTCGCGCCGCCAGAGTTCGGGTCGCCTTGCAGCCGATCAAACTCTCGCAGCATCCGACCCGCTTTGGCCTTGTTCTTGCGCGGCGCATAGGAGCCGGGATCGCATTGCACCTCGACCGCTCCGTCCGCGCGCACGGTGATCAGGCCCAAGCCCAACCTGCGGCAGAGCGCCAGATTGTCCCGCAACGCACGACGCGCGGTGCGTCCGATTGGCTTGCTCACCCCTAGATAGACCTGATCCGTGATCCTGAGTCGCGCGACGGCCTGATGGAACAAAGCCAGCGAAAAGCGCAGCTTCAACTCGACAATCACCGGCTCAGACCCGTCGCGCACCGCCATGATGTCGGCTGCGCCAACCTCACCTTTCACGGTATAACCCTGCCTCTCGAACAATGCCTTGATGGGGGGATAAAGATCCTGCTCGCGCTCCATGGCCCAATGCTATGCGTTTCGTGTCGAAATACCAGATGGGTCGCCTTGAATATGCTGTATTTGGATGCCTAAATCTTATGTCGTCTGTTTGACCAACCGAGGAAGGACCGCCTATGCGCCTGATGGCCCTTTTTGGACTATTGCTTCTGCCCCTGACCGCACATGCCGCCTGCGAAGGTCACGACCTGCGGCCCTTGATGTCGGAAGAGGATCAGGCCGCCCTGCAACAATCCCTTGCCTCGGTCCCTTACCCCACGGGCAATCACTGGATCGCCACCAAGGGCGACACGACCCTGCACCTGATCGGAACACTGCACACAAACGATGCACGGATGGGGCCGGTCGTCGAACGGCTGACACCCATCGTAGCCCATGCAGACGCGATCTATTTCGAGGTCACCGAGGCCAAAATGGAAGCGTTCGAGCAAGGCCTGGCCAATGACCTGAGCCCCGTGATGATCACCGAGGGTCCCACCCTGATCGACCTGATGAGCGCCGAGGACTGGGCGGCCCTTTCGACTTCTTTGGCCGAGCGCGGCATTCCCAGCTGGATGGCAGCCAAAATGCGGCCCTGGTTTCTGAGCATGATGCTGGGCATCCCGCCCTGCCTGATGCAGAACCCGGATGCGAACCATGGAATGGATGCCCGCCTAACGGACGTGGCCGAGGCGCACGGGATTCCGCAACACTCGCTGGAGCGGATCGAAGACCTGATGGCGATGTTCGACACGCTTTCACTGGAACAACAGGTCGACTCGCTGGTCCGCCTGTCCGGAGCAATGCAGGCCGATGCAAACCACCTCGCCACGATGGCCAATGCGTATCTCGAGGAGAAACACGCGCAGATCCTGCAACTAGCCCGGATTCAGGGTTTTGAAGCCTCCGGCCTGTCGCAAAAGGATTACGACGCCGAATGGGCGCAGTTCGAACAACAATTGCTGGTAGATCGCAATAACAGTTGGATGGACCACATCCTGCGTATTCAAGACCAAACGGCCGTGATCGCTGTTGGTGCCGGGCATCTCAGCCAGACATACGGTTTGCTCTCGCTTCTGGAAAAGGAAGGCTACACACTGACGAGGGCGCCGTTCTGAATTCTCAGCATGTCAGACCTTCAGTCGCATGGGCCAGCAAGCGGGTGACAAGCCATGACTTGCGCCCTATAAGGCGCGCAAATTTCCAATCCGCAGGACGCTGACATGACAACCCTAGTATTTGGTCACAAATCTCCCGACACCGATTCCACCGGCTCTCCGATCCTGTGGTCGTGGTACCTGAACGAAGTCAAAGGCGAGCAGGCTGAACCCGTGCTGCTGGGCGAGCCCAACACCGAAGCCGCTTTCATGCTGCAGCGCTGGGACCTGCCCAAGCCGCGCATCATCGAAGACGTGGAAGCGGACGCTCCGGTTATTATCGTCGACACCAACAACCCGGCCGAGCTGCCCGCCAGCGTCAACAGCGCCGACATCCGTGCCATCATCGACCACCACAAACTGGTTGGAGGTCTGGAAACCAAAGGCCCTATCGATATCACCGTTCGCCCTCTGGCCTGTACTGCGACCATCATGGTCGACCTGATGGGTGACGACGCCGCCAAGATGCCTGAAGCCATCAAAGGCGCAGCGCTGACCTGCATCCTGTCCGATACGCTGGAATTCCGCTCGCCCACCACCACCGCGCATGACCGCGAAGTGGCCGAGAAACTGGCCGCAGAACTGGGTCTGGATGTCTCGGCCTATGCGGCGGACATGTTCGCGGCAAAATCGGATGTGTCCTCGTTCTCGGATGCCGAACTGATCCGCATGGATAGCAAGGAATACGAAGTTGACGGCACCAAGTTCCGTGTCTCGGTTCTGGAAACCACTGCTCCGGGCGTTGTTCTGGACCGCAAGGGCAGCTTGGCCGCGTCGATGGTTAACGTAGCAAAAGAAGACGGCGTCGATCAGGTGCTGCTGTTCGTCGTCGACATCCTGAACGAAGAAGCCACCCTGCTGGTCCCAAATGAATTGGTCAAAACCGTTGCCGAGAAAAGCTTCGGTGCATCGGTCGACGGCGACGCTGTGGTCCTGCCCGGCATCATGAGCCGGAAAAAGCAGATCATTCCGAACCTCAAGGTCTGAGACCTTACTCTAAGGCGCCCCAAGCGGGCGCCTTTTTCTTTGTGCGAGGCTCTGCCTCGCGCTCCGGGATATTTTTAGCCAGATGAAGTGCGGATCCCCTGCTTCTTCTGTTTCAAAATACCTCAGGGGAGTCGCGGCTTGCCGCGGCGGGGGCAGCGCCCCCTCTGGCAAAACCTGCCAAGCTCTGCCATAGGCTTGGCTGTCCGCAGACCATGCCAAAGGGAATCCCATGACCCAGATCATCTCCGCCCTCCACGAGATCTCCGACCGTTACAAAGTACTTTTTGTCGATCTTTGGGGCTGTGTTCACAATGGGATCACTGCGTATCCAGAAGCGGTTGCCGCGCTGCAGACCTACCGCTCGAAAGGCGGTTTCGTTGTTCTGGTGACAAACTCTCCGAAGCCACGCGCGGGCGTCGCCGCGCAGCTTTCGCAGTTCAACGTCCCCGCCGACGCCTATGACACCATCGCCACAAGCGGAGATTCAGCCCGTTCAGCCATGTTCCGCGGAACGGTCGGCGAGAAGGTCTACTTCATGGGCGAATGGGACCGCGATGCGGGGTTTTTTGAGCCTCTGAAGCTGTTGGACCATCCTGTTCATATCGAGCGCGTCCCTCTGGATCAGGCCGAGGGGATCGTATGCTGCGGGCCGTTCGACACGATGGCGGACCCTGACGTCAATCGTCCGGACTTTCTCTATGCCAAGCAAAAAGGCATGAAGCTGCTATGTGCGAACCCTGACATCGTGGTCGATCGAGGCGAAGTACGGGAATGGTGCGCGGGCGCTTTGGCGAAGCTTTACACCGAGATGGGTGGCGAGAGCCTGTATTTCGGCAAACCCCATCCTCCGATCTACGATCTGGCGCGTCGGCGTGTGCAGGAAATGGATGTTGACGTCTCGGACAGCGACATTCTGGCTATCGGTGACGGCCCGCATACCGACATCCTTGGCGGCATGGGAGAGGGAATCGATACGCTCTTTATTTCAGGCGGGTTAGCCGCGGCCGAGACGAAAACGTCGCACCACCCCCACGCAGAATCCCTAAACGACTACATAGAAAGGGAAAAGATCAATCCCACCTATACAATCGGGCGTTTGCGTTAGTCATTTTTCACTTGATTTTCTGCAGTTGCGAAGTAATAAAGTTGCCAACTAATGTCCGGTGGTAGACTTTTATTACTCGGCAGATTTCAAGTGAGGGCACCATGTTGGACAATCTTCCACGCGGAACGATCTGTATTGAAGACATCGAGATGGGCATGTCCCGCCACCTGCGCAAAGTGGTGACGGATGAAGATATCGAGATGTTCGCCCAGGTCTCGACAGACCGGAACCCTGTGCATCTGGACGATGACTACGCCCGCGATACGATCTTTGAAGGCCGCATTGCGCATGGAATGCTGACGGCCGGGTTGATCTCGGCCGTGATTGGCGAGCAATTGCCCGGTCACGGGACGGTCTACATGGGTCAGTCGCTGAAGTTCCTGGCCCCCGTGCGCCCTGGCGACATGGTCTATGCCGAGGTCAAGGTGATCGACATTGATTTTGCCAAACGCCGCGTGAAGCTGGATTGTCACTGCGCGGTCGATGGCAAGAAGGTTCTGGTCGGCGAAGCCATGGTCCTTGCCCCATCGCGTAAGTTCGACTGAACGAGTAGACACGCATCCCTGTCGCAGAGGGTTTTAATCCCTGCAGCGATGACTAGCGCGCTGAAACGGTCATCGCTGAACCGAATGACGCTCTGCCACTCACCATCTAAGCGGGACGAATTGTCCGAAATTCTCGAAGGTCACGCTTGAACATACTGTTGATGAACAGTACCCAAAGCGCATGCAAATCATCCGGGACTTCCAGTATATCGAGCCAGAAGATCGCGGCGCCAGCGTGGCGATCGGGAACTTTGATGGCGTCCATGTGGGGCATCAGTCGGTTATCGAGCTGGCGCGCAATGCGGCTCCGAATGCACCTCTGGGCGTGCTGACGTTTGAACCGCATCCGCGTGAGTATTTTGCGCCCGATACGCCTCCGTTTCGATTGATGCGCGGGAACGCGCGGGCACACCGGCTTGAGAAGCTGGGTGTGCAAAAGCTCTATGAACTGCCCTTCAATGCCGCTTTGGCCGGGCTGACCCCCGAGGAATTCGCGCGCAATGTGATCTGCGACGGTTTGGGCTTGTCTCATATCGTTGTGGGTGCCGATTTCTGCTTTGGCAAAGGGCGGGTTGGAACGGCGCAGGATATGGTGCGCTTTGGCGAGCAAATGGGGTTCGGTGTGACCATCGCCCCCTTGATGGAGCGTTCCGAGAACGTCGTCTCTTCGACCGCGATCCGCACCGCGCTCAGCGAAGGCCGACCTGGCGATGCGGCGACGATGCTGGGCCATTGGCACCGCATCGAAGGCGAGGTCATCGGCGGCGAGCAGCGCGGGCGCGAGCTGGGCTTTCCCACTGCAAACATGTCGATCGAGGGCCTGCACCCGCCGAAATTCGGTGTTTATGCGGTACTGGTTGATGTTTTGGACGGCCCCAACAAGGGCTCCTACCAAGGCGCGGCGTCGATTGGCGTGCGGCCCATGTTCAATGGTGAGGTCCCCAATATAGAGACCTTCCTGTTTGATTTCTCCGGCGATCTTTACGGTGCAACCCTCTCGGTCGGATTGGTCGAGTTCCTGCGGCCTGAAATGAAGTTCGATGGTCTGGACGGGCTGATCGCCCAGATGGATGCCGATTGCGCGAAGTCGCGCGAGATTCTGGCGGCTCGATGAGCGTGGATCCGATCAACCGCGCGGACCTGCCCCCGCGTTTTTGGGAGCGCAAACCACTGCGCAGGATGAACCAGCGCGAGTGGGAGGCGCTCTGCGATGGGTGCGGCAAATGTTGCCTGAACAAGCTGGAAGACGAAGACACGGGCGAGGTCGCGCTGACCTGTGTTGCCTGCCGTCTTTTGGACGATGAAAGCTGCCGTTGCACCCAGTATGACATCCGGCACCAGTTCGTGCCCGAATGCATCGTCATGACGCCAGAAAACATCGACTCGCACGCCTACTGGCTACCCCAAACCTGCGCCTATCGCCTACTGTGGGAGGGTAAGCCTCTCTATGATTGGCACCCCTTGCTGTCTGGCACAGCCGATAGCGTTCATGCCGCCGGCGTCTCGGTTCAGGGGCGTACCGTGTCCGAGTTCGAGACCCCCATGGAAGAGTGGGAAGACTATATCATTGAGGAGCCGACCTGATGTATTTCGCTTCCGATAATTCCGGGCCTGTCCATCCGCAGGTACTGGCAAAACTGGCCGAGGCCAATCAGGGCTATCAGATGGCCTATGGGGCTGACGCGCTGATGAATGAGGTCCGAGACCGCCTTCGCAGCATTTTCGAAGCCCCCGGCGCGGCGGTCTATCTGGTGGCGACCGGAACGGCAGCGAATTCACTGGCGCTGGCCACCCTCTCCAACCCGTGGGAGACGATCTTCTGCTCTCCGGTCGCGCATATCCACGAGGATGAATGCAATGCGCCCGAATTCTATAGCGGAGCGAAGCTGACCCTAGTACCCGGCTCCGACAAGATGACCCCCGAGGCCCTGCACCGAACGATTTCGGTAGAAGAAACACGTGGTGTGCATGGACCGCAACGAGGACCGGTGTCCATCACACAAGTGACCGAGCGAGGGTCGGTTTATTCGCTGGACGAATTGCAAGCGCTGTGTGCGGTTGCGAAGGAGTATGACCTGCCGGTGCATCTGGATGGGGCGCGGTTCACGAACGCTCTGGTCGCGTTGGGATGTTCACCGGCCGAGATGACATGGAAGGCTGGCGTGGATGCGGTCAGCTTTGGCGGCACCAAGAACGGGTTGATGGGGGTCGAGGCGGTGATCTTCTTCGACGAATCCAAAGCCTGGGAGTTCGAGCTGCGCCGCAAACGCGGGGCGCATTTGTTCTCGAAGCACCGGTATCTGTCTGCCCAGATGGCAGCCTATCTGGACGATGATCTTTGGCTGACATCTGCCCGTCAGGCGAATGCAAACTGTGCTCGTCTGGCTGAGGGTCTTCGGGCGAAAGGAGCCGATTTCCTGCATGAGCCGCAGGCCAACATGATCTTCGCCTCCTTCCCGCGCGCCAAACACCGCCAGCTTCATGCGGCGGGCGCGGTCTATCACCTGTGGGGGGCGCAGTTGGAAGGCGAAGATGAGTCAGAGCCTCTGCCCTGCCGTCTGGTCTGCGACTGGTCGATCAGCCATGAACAGATCGACCAGTTTCTATCCCATCTGTAGGCTCAGCCTTTCAACTCGGCCAAATGTTGGTCGAGGTCGTCAAGGCTGTCCTGCCCCCAGAACCGCTGACCATCCGGCGTGATGTAGAACGGAGCGCCGAAAGCGCCGCTCTCCACAGCCTCTTCCAAATTGGCAGCGTAGGTCTCGGCCCCCACCAAAAGACCGCTATCGGCCAGATTGGCATCGAACCCGGCTTGCGTCAGACAGTCACGGATCACGTCGTCCTGCGCAACGTCTTTCTCTTCAGCCCAACAGGCCCGCAGCAGGGATTGGCATAGTTTACCCACATCCCCCGATCCATCTTTGGCCGCCGCAATCACAGCGTAAGAGGACGGAGCCATATTGGTCGGCCAATGCGCCGGTTTCAGGTTGAACGGTACGCCTAACTTTTTCGCGACCCGCACCAAATTCTGTGCGCGGTATTCAATACGGGAAATATGCCGGTCTTTTGGTGGCGTCCCGCCCGTGCGCCCGAACAGCGCCATGATGTCCAGCGGTTTGTAATTGATCGTCGCGCCATGCTTGGCTGCGATCTCCTCCAGCCGTGTGCCCGCCAGATAGGTATAGGGTGAAATTGTCGCAAAATAGTAGTCAATCTGGGTCATATGCACTTTCTCCGCTGCGTTGTCTTTGCGGAACGGTAAGGCCATGCTAAGCGGTGTCAACATCACGAATCTGTCACATTGCCAACGCTGCCCGGGGACTCCAGCCGATGCCGACACTCCACGAACCCAAGCTGATTGCTGGGAACGCTAACCTTCCGCTTGCCGAAACCATTTCACGCCGCATGAGCCTGTATCGTGGCGTTGATCAGGGCCTGGTCGATGCCCGCGTCGAGCGCTTCAACGACGGCGAGATTTTCGTCGAGGTATTCGAGAACGTCCGTGGCGAGGATATGTTCATCATCCAGCCGACCTCAAACCCGGCGAATGACAACTTGATGGAGCTGCTGATCATCGCCGACGCGTTACGCCGCTCGTCTGCGCAGCGCATCACCGCCGTGATCCCTTACTTTGGCTACGCCCGTCAGGACCGCCGCACCAAAGCGCGCACACCGATCTCGGCCAAGCTGGTCGCCAACATGCTGACCGGCGCAGGGATCGAGCGGGTTCTGACCATGGACCTGCACGCGGCCCAGATCCAGGGCTTTTTCGACATCCCGGTGGACAACCTTTATGCGTCGCCGATCTTTGCCCTGGATGTGAAAAACCAGTTCAAAGACAATATGGATGAGATCATGGTGGTCTCACCCGACGTCGGCGGCGTGGCCCGTGCACGCGAACTGGCCAAGCGGATCGAAGCCCCCCTGTCGATCGTCGACAAACGCCGCGAAAAGGCCGGTGAAGTGGCTGAGATGACCGTCATCGGCGATGTCAAAGACAAGATCTGCCTGATCGTCGATGACATGTGCGACACTGCTGGCACCCTGTGCAAAGCGGCGCAGGTGCTGCTGGACAACGGCGCGAAAGAGGTCCACTCCTACATCACTCACGGCGTCATGAGCGGACCCGCGGTTGAACGTGTGACGAATTCGGTGATGAAATCTCTGGTTCTGACCGACACGATCCAGCCGACAGATGCGATCCTGAAAGCCAAAAACATCCGCATCGTGCCGACCGCGCCGATCTTTACCCAGGCCATCCTGAACATTTGGAACGGTACCAGCGTCTCGTCCCTGTTCGAGGACAAGACCCTGACCCCGATCTACGAATCCATGTACCAGATGGACTGACCTGACAGGGCGGCTTGCGATAGCCGCCCTTTTCTTTTTAGCAGCGGCAGATTAGGACGCCCCTGCCCTTTCTCTACCACCATACAGCGGGACAGCGTTCTTATGACTGACACCAAACGCGTCGTTCTTTCCAGCGACCACGCCGCCATCGACCTGCGTCAGACCCTAGCCGCACATATCGCCCAAGCCGGGTGGGAGGTCGTCGATATCGGCCCCACCACGCCTGAAAGCACGCATTACCCTCTGCACGGCAAGGCTGCGGCTGAACGTGTCGCCTCGGGCGATTGTGCGTTGGGTATTCTGCTGTGTGGCACAGGCCAGGGGATCATGATGGCAGCGAACAAGGTTCCGGGTATCCGCTGTGGCGTCTGCTCGGATTCGTTCTCGGCCCGGATGATCCGCCAGCACAACAACGCCAACATGTTGTCCATCGGTGCGCGCGTCATTGGCGAGGGTCAGGCCCTCGATATCGTAGACGCGTTTCTGACGGCCGAGTTCGAAGGCGGCCGCCATGCAACACGCGTGGACATGATCGAAGACTGATCAAAGCATTGGCCCGCATGACCTGCGGGCCATGGCACCGGCCTTATGAGATGTCCCAATCATCCTCATGGGCAACTTCACCAATAGCCGTCCATGAGGCGCGGATACGCGCGATCTTCGTGTCGGACCAAGTTCGAAACACAGCCGTGAACCCTTCGGCCGTGATCTCTTCGGCCTGCACCTCGGCGCGCAGGGCCGAGGAAGTATCCACATCCCACAAAGACACTCCGATCTGGATCAACGGAGCTGACCGGAACGACTGGCTGAATTTCACCGGGGAACGACGCTCACGCGGACCATTGCCCGTCCACATGTCGCCGCCGTTCGAAAAGTCCGAGAACAGAACCGTCTCGCCTTGGTCAATACCTATAGGATGGGTTCGAAAAGTCTTCATATTATTACGTCTTTAACTCGTAATTACCGGAACTTATTCCACAGTTATCTCACAATCACGACAAAAAAACGGCCCCGCAAAAGCGAGGCCGTTCAATTCTTCTGCAGGTGAACCTGTTACAGGCTCATATGCGTTCCAAGGGCTTCCATATCGGCCAGCAGCTTGGCGGCTTCGTCGACGATGGACTGATCATCGCCTTCCTTGGCCGCATCATGCGAGGCACGCGCGTCGGCGATCAGGTCATCGAGATGCGACCGGGTCACTTCGGCAACCGGAATGGCCTTTTCGGCCAGAACCGACAGGCCATCACCGTTGATCTGAGCAAACCCGCCGGTCACCAGATATTCACTGGTGCCTTCGGGCGCGTCGACCTTCAGGATGCCCGGGCGCAGCGTCGTGATCGTAGGGGCATGATCGGGCATTGCCGTCATGTCCCCGTCCGCGCCGGGTAGCTGGACCGCGGTGGCCGCGAGCGAAGCGAGGCTCCGCTCGGGGCTGACGAGGTCGAATTGCATTGTATTTGCCATCAGGGATACTCCTTAGGCGGCTTCTGCGGCCATCTTCTCCGCTTTGGCGATCACTTCGTCGATCCCACCAACCATCAGGAAGGCCGCTTCGGGCAGGTGATCGTATTCGCCGGCCACAACAGCTTTGAACGATGCGATGGTCACGTCCAGAGGAACCTGAACGCCCGGCGAACCGGTGAAGACTTCGGCAACGTCGAACGGCTGCGACAGGAAGCGCTCGATCTTACGGGCGCGGGCAACGGTCAGTTTGTCTTCTTCCGACAGTTCGTCCATGCCGAGGATGGCGATAATGTCCTGCAGCGACTTGTAGCGCTGGAGGATCTGCTGAACGTCGGTCGCAACCGCGTAGTGCTCTTCACCAACGATGGCCGGGTCCAGCAGACGCGACGACGAGTCGAGCGGGTCAACAGCCGGGTAGATACCCTTTTCCGAGATCGCACGGTTAAGAACGGTGGTCGCATCCAAGTGAGCAAACGAGGTGGCCGGCGCGGGGTCGGTAAGGTCGTCCGCAGGAACGTAGATCGCCTGCACCGAGGTGATCGAGCCCGACTTGGTCGAGGTGATGCGTTCTTGCAGAGCACCCATGTCGGTCGCCAGTGTCGGCTGGTAGCCCACCGCCGAAGGAATACGACCCAGCAGAGCCGAAACCTCGGAGCCCGCTTGCGTGAAGCGGAAGATGTTGTCGACGAAGAACAGAACGTCGGTACCGGACTGGTCGCGGAACTGCTCGGCCAGGGTCAGACCTGTCAGAGCAACACGTGCACGCGCACCCGGAGGTTCGTTCATCTGACCGTAAACCAGCGCAACCTGCGATTCCGACAGGTTGTCAGGCTTAATAACGTTCGATTCGATCATCTCGTGGTAAAGGTCGTTCCCTTCACGGGTCCGTTCACCAACACCCGCGAACACCGAGAAGCCCGAGTGCACTTTTGCGATGTTGTTGATCAGTTCCATGATCAGAACGGTTTTACCAACGCCGGCACCGCCGAACAGGCCAATTTTACCGCCCTTGGCGTAGGGGGCCAGCAGGTCAACAACCTTGATGCCGGTGACCAGGATTTCCGACTCGGTCGACTGTTCGTCGAACTCAGGTGCGGGCTGGTGGATCGCGCGGGCTTCAGTTGCTTCAACCGGGCCTTTTTCGTCAATCGGCTCGCCGACAACGTTCAGGATGCGGCCCAGAGTTGCGTTACCAACCGGAACCGAGATCGGTGCGCCGGTGTCGGTTACAACTTCGCCACGGACCAGACCTTCGGTTGCGTCCATCGCGATGGTGCGGACAGTGTTTTCACCCAGGTGCTGAGCAACTTCCAACACTAGGCGCTTGCCGTTGTTGGTGGTTTCCAGCGCGTTCAGAATTTCAGGCAACTGATCTTCGAACTGCACGTCGACGACGGCCCCGATGATCTGTGTGACTTTGCCTTTTGCATTCGCCATGTTTCGTCTCCGGTTTTCTTACAGCGCTTCGGCGCCGGAAATAATTTCAATCAGCTCGTTGGTGATCACGGCCTGACGCGAGCGGTTGAACTGGATCGTCAGCTTGTCGATCATTTCACCCGCGTTGCGTGTCGCGTTGTCCATCGCGGACATCCGTGCACCCTGTTCAGACGCTCCGTTTTCGAGCAGAGCCGAGAAGATCGCGGTCGCAACCCCCTTGGGCAGCAGGTCGGCCAGAATGGCTTCTTCGCTGGGCTCGTAGTCGAAGATGGCACCGCTGTCGTCACCTGCCGCTTCGTCTTCGAACGAGGCGGGGATAACCTGCTGTGCCGTCGGGATCTGGGTCACAACGTTGACGAACTTCGAATAGAAGATCGTGGCAACATCGAACTCACCCGCATCGAAGCGAGACAGGACGTCCTTCGCGATGTCTTGCGCATTGGTGTAGCCAATACGTTTGACTTCGCTCAGGTCGACATGACCTACGAACAAATCGCCCAGATCGCGCTTGAGCGCGTCGCGGCCTTTTTTGCCAACGGTCAGAACTTTGACCGTTTTGCCTTTGCCGCGCAGCTCTTCCGCTTTGGCGCGGGCCAGCTTGGCGATGTTCGCGTTGAAGCCGCCACACAGGCCGCGTTCAGCTGTCATCACAACCAGCAGATGGACATCGTCACTGCCCGTACCACGGAGCAGCTTGGGGGCGCTTTCGCTGCCCCCGACCGAAGCCGCCAGCCCCGCCATCACGGCATTGAACCGCTCGGCATAGGGGCGCGAGGCTTCGGCAGATTCCTGGGCGCGGCGCAGTTTTGCAGCCGCGACCATCTGCATGGCCTTGGTGATCTTGCGGGTCGATTTGACCGACTCGATCCTATTTTTAAGGTCCTTCAGACTAGGCATCGGAACCTCCTCTTATGCGAAGGTCGCGGCAAATTCGTCGATCGCTGCCTTGATCTTGTCGGACGCTTCACCTTTGATCTTCGGATCTTCGTCGGTGAGCCATGTCAGCAGGTCAGCATGCTTGCCGCGCAGGTGCGCCAGCAGACCGGCCTCATAGCGGCCAACATCCGATACGTCGATCTTGTCGAGGTAACCATTGGTGCCGGCGAAGATGACGCAGACGATTTCCGCGTTGGTCAGCGGCGAGTACTGCGGCTGTTTCATCAGCTCGGTCAGACGCGCACCGCGGTTCAGCAGCTGCTGAGTTGCGGCGTCGAGGTCAGAACCAAACTGCGCAAACGCAGCCATTTCGCGGTACTGAGCCAGCTCCAGTTTAACCGGACCAGCAACCGATTTCATCGCGTTGGTCTGAGCCGAGGAGCCCACACGCGAAACCGACAGACCGGTGTTCACAGCAGGACGGATGCCCTGGTAGAACAGTTCGGTTTCCAGGAAGATCTGACCGTCGGTGATCGAGATCACGTTGGTCGGAATAAACGCCGAAACGTCACCACCCTGAGTTTCGATAACCGGCAGAGCGGTCAGCGAGCCTGCACCGAAATCTTCGTTCAGCTTCGCCGAACGCTCCAGCAGACGGGAGTGGAGGTAGAAAACGTCACCCGGATACGCTTCGCGGCCCGGCGGGCGGCGCAGAAGCAAGGACATCTGACGATAGGACACAGCCTGTTTCGACAGGTCATCGTAGATGATCAGCGCGTGGCGGCCATTGTCACGGAAGTATTCTGCCATCGCGGTCGCAGCGTAAGGTGCCAAGAACTGCATCGGCGCCGGGTCGGACGCGGTTGCGGCCACAACGATCGAGTATTCAATCGCGCCAGACTCTTCCAGCTTCTTCACCAGCTGTGCAACGGTCGAACGCTTCTGACCAACCGCAACGTAAACGCAGTACAGTTTCTTCGACTCGTCGTCGCCTGCTGCGTCGTTATAGACTTTCTGGTTCAGGATGGTGTCCAGAGCCACAGCAGTTTTGCCGGTCTGACGGTCACCAATGATCAGTTCCCGCTGGCCACGGCCGATCGGGATCATCGCGTCGACCGATTTCAGGCCGGTTGCCATCGGCTCGTGCACCGATTTACGCGGGATGATGCCAGGGGCTTTAACGTCTGCAATGCCACGCTTGGAAGCATTGATCGGGCCTTTGCCGTCCAGCGGATTGCCCAGACCGTCCACAACGCGGCCCAGCAGTTCATCACCGATCGGAACGTCCACGATCGAGTTGGTGCGCTTAACAGTGTCACCTTCTTTGATGTCACGGTCAGAACCGAAGATAACGACACCAACGTTGTCGCTTTCCAGGTTCAGAGCCATGCCCATGATGCCACCGGGGAATTCTACCATCTCACCGGCTTGCACATTGTCCAGGCCGTATACACGGGCAATCCCGTCACCGACGCTCAGCACGCGGCCGATCTCGGCCACTTCGGCTTCCTGACCAAAATTCTTGATCTGGTCCTTCAGGATTGCAGAAATCTCTGCAGCTTGGATTCCCATTTATCCGACCTCTTTCATTGCATTCTGTAGGGAGTTGAGCTTCGAACGGATCGAGCTATCGATCATTTTCGAGCCCACTTTAACGACAAGACCGCCGATGAGGCTTTCATCCACGGTCGCATTGATAGTCACGGTCTTGCCCACACGCTCAGACAGCGTTTTGGACAGTTTTTCCATTTGCGTCTTGGTCAGTGCCTTGGCCGAGGCGACATCGGCGGTTACTTCGCCGCGCTCTTCGGCCAGCATGTCGCGAAGGACCTGCACCAGCTGCGGCACGACGAACAGGCGACGCTTCTGTGCCATCAGACCCAGCGTGTTGCGCAGGATGGCGTTCAGCCCCATCTTGTCAGCAACAGCGGCAATGGCGTTTTCCTGTTCGGCGCGGGAAACCAGCGGAGATGCGATCAGGTCGCGCAGATCGGCGCTTTCGCCCAGTGCTGCTGCAAGATCATTGATGCCGGATTCCAGACCTGCAAGGTCTTTGTTCTCTTTTGCGATCTCGAAAATCGCGGTGGCATAGCGCTCGGCGATGCCTGTGGAAATCGAAGCTGGTTCGGACACGTCCACCCTTCCGATACTTAGGCCCCGAAAACCGCGCGCGCAGCCAACCCGGGGGCGTGAAGATACCCCGTCCTTGAAGGGCGGGGATCAAAATCACCGGGGATGTATCAGAGGTGCTTCCACCAAGCAATACGCGATAGCGGTAACTGAATTATCCACAAATCGTTAGTTTTCATAAGCTTAACCCAAGTGCGACCGTTTGGACCCCTCGGCGCAGTTGAAAAATGTTACTGATTTGCAGGTTTTTGCGATTCCTGTGACTTTTTTCCCGCATTTTTTCCCGATGACTGCGCGGAATCGTCACGCCGGCTTCAGCAAACCGTCCAGCGCTTTGATCGGACGTTTCACCTTGTCTTTGGTGACCGTACCGCTTGGCGGGCGGATCAGCTTGCTGACCTCAACCATCAGCACGCCTCCGGCCATTACGGTGGGAATGCGCTGGCCGGTTTTTTCGATCAGGCTACCCGATTTTAGCCAAAACCGCCGGAACGAGGGCGGAAGATACAGCGCGGAACAGTGGTTTTCAGGCACGAAATGATGGCTGCGCAGGAGGTTCTCGAGTTGCGTGGCCGAATATGGGTGACCAAATCCGAACGGTGTCCGGTCGGACCGCGACCACAGCCCCGCCCGGTTCGGCACTACAAAAAGCGCTCTGCCCCCCGGCCCCAACACGCGCCAGCATTCCTCAAGCACCTTGCTGGGCTGTTCCGAGGTCTCAAGCCCGTGCATCACCACCAGCTTGTCCACGTGGCCCGTCTCAATCGGCCAAAGCGTCTCTTCGGTCAGGACCGAGACATTGGGCATCCCGGCAGGCCAGGGCATCACCCCCTGAGGACCCGGCATCAATCCGACAACCCGCCGCGCGTCGGCGAGGTAGGGCCGCAGAAGAGGGACCGCAAAGCCAAATCCGGCCACCGTCTGGCCCTTCGCCTCGGGCCAGAGGTCGATCAGCCGACCACGAATCGCAGCCTGCGCCGCACGGCCCAGCGTGCTGCGATAGTAGAAATTCCTCAGATCCTGCACATCAAGATGCATTGCGGACACCCGGTCAATCGGCTTAGCTGAGGCGCAGTCTAGCAACGAAAGGGCAAAAGGCCATGCCTCTTGAGATCGTAACCATCCCATGTCTCAGCGATAATTACGCGTTTCTTGCGCATGATGCCCAGAGCGGCGCGACCGCGCTGATCGACGCACCCGAAGCCGGGCCCATCCTGGCCGAGTTGGAGGCGCGCGGCTGGGCCCTCAGCCATGTCTTGCTGACCCATCACCACTGGGATCACGTCGATGGGCTGCCCGGAATTCTTGAAAAACACCCGGCCAAGGTGATCGGAGCAGCAGCTGATGCACACCGCCTGCCCCCGCTCGACCAACAAGTCAGCGACGGTGAGAACTTTGAGATCGCAGGTGAGCCAGTTCAGGTAATAGATGTCTCGGGGCACACTTTGGGTCACGTCGCCTATTACATGCCGCAAAGTGCCGCTGTCTTCACTGCGGATAGCCTGATGGCGCTGGGATGCGGGCGCTTATTCGAAGGCACGCCAGAGCAGATGTGGCGATCACTCAGCAAGCTTGCGGCGCTGCCGGATGACACGCTGGTCTGTTCGGGCCACGAGTACACCCAGTCTAACGCCAAATTCGCCGTCACTGTCGACCCAACCAACACGGCGCTACAACAGCGCGTCGTCGATATCGACCGCGCGCGCGCCGCGGGGCAGCCCACGGTGCCCTCGAAACTGGGTCTGGAAAAAGCAACCAACCCGTTCCTTCGAGCCGAAGATCCGGCGATTCTGGCCCATTTGGGCATGGAAGGCGCGGACCCGGTTGCTGTTTTTGCCGAGATCAGGGGTAGAAAAGACAAATTTTGATGCCTATTTGACCATCCTCACGGCCACTCTCACAACAAATGTGACTGTCAAGTGAAAGAAAACCCTTGAAGCCGGGCGTCGATCAACCAAACTCTAATAGTATGAGGACATGGTTGGGATGGGGATCCGGCCGCAAGCCTGCCCCCTTCTGACCCAAGACAGAGGAGCACCCGCGTGCCTTCATTCTCGAGCACTTTGGAACAAGCCATTCACGCAGCTCTGGCAGCGGCGAATGAACGGCGACATGAGTTTGCTACGTTAGAGCATCTACTACTGGCGTTATTGGAAGAGCCTGACGCAATCCGGGTCATGAAAGCCTGCAGCGTCGATCTGGACGAATTGCGCAGCACATTGGTCGAATTCATTGATGAGGATCTGTCGAACCTCGTCACCGATATCGACGGGTCCGAGGCCGTGCCAACGGCAGCATTCCAGCGCGTCATCCAACGCGCGGCCATTCACGTGCAAAGCTCGGGTCGGACCGAGGTCACAGGCGCGAACGTACTGGTCGCCATCTTCGCCGAACGCGAAAGCAACGCCGCTTACTTCCTGCAGGAACAGGACATGACCCGGTATGACGCGGTCAATTTCATTGCGCACGGCGTCGCGAAAGACCCGGCCTATGGTGAAAGCCGCTCGGTCTCAGGCGCGGATCAGGTCGAAGATGAAGTGCAAGCCACTGCCAGCGACGAAGATCAAAAAGAAAGCGCCTTGGGTAAATATTGCGTCGATCTGAACGCCAAATCGCGCGCAGGCGATGTGGACCCGCTGATCGGTCGCGCCGATGAGGTCGAGCGCTGCATTCAGGTGCTGTGCCGCCGCCGGAAGAACAACCCGCTGTTGGTAGGCGACCCCGGCGTGGGCAAGACGGCGATTGCCGAAGGTCTGGCGCATAAGATCGTTGCGGGCGAAGCCCCTGATGTACTGTCGAACACCACCATTTACTCGCTCGATATGGGCGCTTTGTTGGCCGGAACCCGCTATCGCGGCGATTTCGAAGAGCGTCTCAAAGCGGTCGTGACCGAGTTGGAAGATCACCCCGATGCGGTGCTGTTCATTGACGAAATCCACACCGTGATTGGTGCCGGGGCGACCTCGGGCGGGGCCATGGACGCATCCAACCTGCTGAAGCCTGCGCTTCAGGGGGGCAAGCTGCGCACTATGGGTTCGACTACCTACAAAGAATTCCGTCAACACTTCGAAAAAGACCGCGCGTTGAGCCGTCGGTTCCAGAAAATCGACGTGAACGAGCCTTCGGTTGAAGACAGCGTGAAGATCCTGCGCGGTCTGAAGCCCTATTTTGAAGAGCATCACGCCATCAAATACACAGCGGATGCGATCAAAACCGCTGTGGAACTCTCGGCGCGCTATATCAATGACCGTAAACTGCCGGACAAGGCGATCGACGTCATCGACGAAGCGGGTGCCGCGCAGCATTTGCTGGCCGAAAGCAAGCGTCGCAAGACAATCGGTGTGAAGGAAATCGAGGCCGTCGTCGCCAAGATCGCCCGTATCCCGCCGAAGAACGTCACCAAGGACGATGCGGTGGTTCTGAAAGACCTCGAAGCTTCGTTGAAACGGGTGGTCTTCGGACAAGATGACGCCATTGTGGCCTTGGCCAGCGCGATAAAACTGGCGCGCGCCGGGCTGCGGGAACCTGAAAAGCCCATCGGCAACTACCTGTTCGCCGGTCCGACCGGTGTGGGTAAAACCGAAGTGGCCAAACAGCTGGCCGACAATCTGGGCGTGGAGCTTTTGCGCTTCGACATGTCGGAATACATGGAGAAACACGCGGTCAGCCGTCTGATCGGGGCGCCTCCGGGCTATGTCGGGTTCGACCAGGGCGGTCTACTGACCGACGGCGTCGACCAACATCCGCATTGTGTACTGCTGCTCGATGAAATCGAGAAGGCGCATCCGGACGTGTTCAACATCCTGTTGCAGGTGATGGACCATGGCGAGCTGACCGATCACAATGGCCGCACAGTGAACTTCCGTAACGTGGTGCTGATCATGACTTCGAACGCGGGTGCACAGGAACAGGCGAAGGCCGCCATCGGCTTTGGCCGTGACCGTCGCGAGGGCGAAGACACCGCCGCGATCGAGCGGACGTTTACGCCGGAATTCCGCAACCGTCTGGACGCGGTGATCTCGTTCGCGCCGCTACCGAAAGAGGTCATCCTGCAGGTGGTCGAGAAGTTCGTTCTGCAGCTTGAGGCGCAACTTCTGGATCGCGGCGTGACTATCGACCTGACGCCCAAGGCCGCCGCATGGCTGGCCGACAAAGGCTATGACGACAAGATGGGCGCCCGTCCTCTGGGCCGCGTGATCCAGGAACACATCAAGAAGCCTCTGGCCGAAGAGTTGCTGTTTGGCAAACTCGCCAAGGGCGGTGTTGTTCGTGTCTCGGTCAAGAAAGGCGATCTACACTTGGATATCCTCGGCCCCGATCAGCCGCGTATTCCGGGCAACAAGCCTCCACTTTTGACGGCGGATTGATTGCAGATCATCGAATCAGAAAAACCCGCCAGTGTTTGGCGGGTTTTTTCATGTCGAAAACCCTTGTGGTCAAAGTCCGTTTGTCACAGCCCAGTTTGGATTTGACGCGCTGAAGCAGTATTGGCGACGGCCCATTTTCCCCGAACCGCCCAATAGCCGGATAGCAGGCTGGACGCATGGCGCATTCCTAGCTGACCTTGAAACAACGCCGACAGCACAGCGATGCTCAGATCGCGGGCTTTACGCAGCCTCCCCGCTTTGGTCGGCCTAAAGTACTCAAAATCGATGAACCTGATCTGCTGCCCGTCCCAGCACATATCGCGAAAGGCAGGGCGGCCATGGGCAATATCTGACGCATGAAGCCGCGCCAAGGCCCGGCCTGCGGCGCGACAGGCTGTTTGTTTTTTGAAAAGCTCACGGGAACGATCACCGCAAAACCGGGTCAGGCTGAGACCCGCATCCTCGACGGCGATGAAATCCGAACCCTCGGCCAAGATGCGCGGCACCGGCACGCCTTTGTTCCACAAATAGCGATGCGACGTCCGATCCCTGGCAAACGCCGCCTGAGGGCAGCCTTTGACCAGCCAGAGAAGGGGTGCAAAGCGCTCAACCCGTTTAAGCCAGAACTTGTCTCCGCCCGCGGTCTGGCACAACACCACCCGTCGGTATGAAGCTCGCAAAACCGTTTCAACCGTTTGGTACAGGTCTGCTACCCTATGGGCCACGCGCGTCTCCTCTCAACCTATGACAGTAATCTAGGTTTGAGGTGGGTGTGTTTCATCGGGTGCAGGCGGCAAATCCAGATCGCAAAGGCGGTTTTTCGCCACGCGAGGGCCTTAGCGCTCAGTCAGTTTCAACTCAATTCGCCGGTTCTGTGCCCGCGCCTCGGGCGTGTCTTCCGGGTTGACAGGCTGGAACTCTCCGAACCCGTTGGCGGCCAAGCGATTGGGTGGAATGCCCAGCGCTTCGACCATATAGCGCACGACGGAGAGCGCCCGCCCCTGGCTCAGTTCCCAGTTGTCGCGATACCGACCCGACCCGGCCAAGGGCACGTTGTCGGTGTGGCCATCCACCCGGATCACCCAGTTCAGACCTTCCGGGATTTCGGCAGCAACTGTGCGGAGGATCTCAGCGACTTTGGCGACCTCCTGCCGGCCTTCCAGCGACAACACGGCAGAACCTGTGGCGAACAGCACCTCAGAGGAGAACACGAACCGGTCGCCTTCGATCCGCACGCCATCCTGATCACCCAACACATCGCGAAGGCGGCCGAAGAATTCCGACCGGTAGCGTTGCAAATCCTCGGCCTGCGCCGCGAGTTCCTCATTCTGTCCGGCCAGTGCTTCGGCCTCAGCCTCTAGGCGTTGACGCTCGGCCTCTTCCAGCAGGCGGCGGCGGCGTTCCTCGGATGCGGCGCGGGCCAGAGCCGCGTTCAGGTCCTGCCCCAGAGACTGGATTTGAATTTCAGCGGCCGTATTGCGGTCCTCGTAGTCATCCAGCAGCGCCTGAAGCGATCCCAATTGTCCGCGCAATGCTGCGATTTGCTGGTTCAACAAAGCGGCCTCGCGCTGCGCCTTTTCTGAGACCGCTTGTTCCGCCGAAAGCGTCTCGCGAGCCACGGCCAGCAATGCATCGCGCTGTTCCGCCAAGGAACGCTGGGATGCTGCGTCTTCCTGCGCCTCGGCCTGCGCTGCCAGAGCGGCCTGCAACTGGGCCTCCAGCTCTTCCGCATTCAACTCGCCAAACTGTCGTTCCAGTTCTGCGCGGGCTGCATTTGCTGCGGCCAAAAGGGTCAGGGTATCCTCAGCCTCCTTGCGCTGCGCCTCAAGCGCTAGGGTCATGGCGGTCAGTTCCGCATCGGCGTTCTGCAGGCGATCCCTAAGAGCTTCGGCAGCGGCGGCCTCTGCCAGCCTGCCAGCCTCTTCTGCACTTAGCTGATCTTCGAGTTGAGCAATCTGCGCCGCGCGTTCCTCACCGCTTTGTTCCAAATCTGCGACCAGAGCCTCCAGCGCCTCACGGCGGGCTGCAGCAAGGCGGGCGGCTTCGGCTTGGGCGTCGATTTCTTCGCGGCTTTGCGCCAAGGCCTGATTCAGACTTTCGCGTTCGCCCAAAAGATCCGCCCGTTGCGTCTCAAGCGCCGCAATCGCGTCTTGCGCCCGCGCCTGGTCAGCCAACAGCGCCGCAACCTGAGCCTCAAATCCGGTAATCTGGCTTTGCGCCTCAGCCAGACTATCTTCCGTTTCGGTCAGTGTGGCATTCAAGGCCCCCAACCGCGCTTGCAGGCGGCTATTCTCACGCTCTTCCAACCCTAAAGCACCAGCCAGCGCAGCAACTTCATCCGCGAGGGTCGTCAGCTCATCCTCCTGACCCGAGATCGTCTCACGCAGCACGAATTGGATGACCATGAAGATGGTCAGCACGAAGGTCAGAACCATCAACAGACCCGTCATCGCATCGACGAAACCGGGCCAGACAGAGCCCTGGAACCGTTGACCAGTGCGGCGGGAGAGGGCCATTGGTTATTCCCCCTCGTGCGTGGTTCGAACTGCGCCGCGTGGCAGGGTCAGAGCCTTCACTAGCAGTTCGATATCCTTGCGGAATTCGTTCATGCTGTCCTGACGACCGGCAGAGATCTCTTCGAGGATGCGCAGCAACTGAACATCCATCGACCGCAGGCGCATCCGGCTTTCTGCATCGACGCCCTCGCCCGCCCCATGTTCGCGCATGTGATCCAGCAAGGCGTCCTGCCCCAACGCAACACGCTCCAACGCGGCAGCAACGCCTTCGTTATCCGCCTGACGCTGGTTCATTTGCCCTATGACAGTGACCAATTGACCAAGCTTATTGGACACGTCGGCCCGCTCGGCCTCCTGCGCCGAGAACAGATCCTGTAGTGCGTTCATCTGATCCGACATGGCGTCCAGAACAGGCGCCAGAACGGCGACCTCAGCCCCACCGTCCTCGCCCGAGGCGAATCCGACCCGGGTGATGCCCGACAGCCATTCCTCAAGCTCGCGGTAGAAACGGTTCTGTCCGTGGCCAGCGAAGACCTCCAACAGGCCCACGATCAATGACCCGGCAAGGCCCAGCAAGGAGGAGCCAAACGCAACGCCCATCCCCTGCAGTTGCGCCTCAAGGCCCGTCATCAGACGGTTGAAAACGGCCAGCCCCTCTTCCCCTTCTTGCGGGTTCAGGCTGCGGATGGTGTCGACAATGGCGGGCACCGTGGTAGCGAGGCCAAAGAACGTCCCCAAGAGGCCTAGATAGATCAGAACGTTGGTGATGTAGCGCGTGATCTCACGCTCTTCTTCTACCCGTTCCGCCACCGAATCCAGAATGGACCGGGTCGAGGTGGAACTGATCTGCGACCGCGCACCGCGTTCCCGCAGCAGCGAGGCCAATGGCGCAAGCAATTGAGGGGTGCGCGCATCCTCATGCACCACGCCGCCCACAAAGGCCTCGATCCAGCGAACCGAGCCGATCAGCTGCGCGACCTGATAGAAACAGGCAAACACGCCGATGATGAACACCAGCAAGATGAAGCCGTTCAGATAGGGATTCGCAAAGAAGACCGGCAGCACATAGGGCAGCGCAAGAAACACCCCGAGGCCCGACAGGCCGATTGCGATCAGCATCAGAAGAATCTGCCTGATCGGTTGCGAGAAATGCGGTCTCGCGCCCTGTTGTGCCTGCGCCATGCGCGTTATTCCTGGTTCTGCCTGCTCTGGCCTGAATCTAGCGAAAAGACGCCGATGACGCCAAGGGTTTATGCGGTGATGCTGCGCACCCGTTGCGACAACCACTCAAGATCGGGATCGTGCAGGCCGATCTCGGCCAGATGCTCGGTGGTGTTATACAGATATTCAGTGTTGGGACCGCGCCCGCCAACGGCATGAGCGATGATCTGCGCCTGTTCTTCCAAGGGCATGCCGCCGCAATATTGAACGTGATCTGCATCAATAACATAGGTCACGGCATTTACGACCTCACCATTGTCCAAATGCACGTCCAGCATCTTTTCGACATAGGCCGACGAAATCAGCTCGCGCTCACGCAGTTCGTGTAGGGTGCGGTCCTCATGCCCAGCTTCCACGGCCAGCGCCAAACCTTTGCACTGCGCCTCAGGCTGTTCGTCCAAAGCCAGCACAAGGCCGGGGTGGTCCTCGGTGCCGCGATGGTGGATCGAACTCATGCAGAAAGAGCGCGCATATCCGTGCAGCATCGCAAGCTCGGTGCGTGCCACGGGAAAGCCCGGGTTCCACAGTAGCGATCCATATCCGAAAACCCACATCGTCATTGCTCTGGTCCTTGCCCGTTTGGGCCTATAAACATCAAATCCGAGGCAGGAAAAAGGGCCAATGCTCATGCGTCGTCTGATACGAGTGTTCATTTTTATCGCCATCGCATGGAGCGCCTATTGGTTCATCGCGGGCTATGGTCTGCGCAATGCGATCACCAGCTGGTTCGATGCCCAGCAGGCGCGCGGCTGGCAAGCCGAATTCTCAGGCGTTGAAACGGCGGGCTACCCGACACATCACACCACCCGCTTAAACAACCCGGCGCTGGCCGATCCAGTCAACGGCACCGCCTGGAGCGCCGATTGGATCGAGTTTCAAAGCCCCGCAATCTGGCCCGGTCGTCAAACCCTGAGCTTTGCCGATACGCCTCAGCGCCTATCCTATTTCGACCAGACCGCGACGATCGAGGCCAAGGCTTTGCAGGCCGAGTTGGAACTACAACCCGGTGTCGCATTGGTGCTTGAGAAGATGGCCCTGACCGCTGGCCCCTGGCTGATCAGCGAAGACAATGAGGCACTGGCGGGCGGTGGTACCCTCAGCGTCATCATGGAGCAGACCACTGCGCCCGAAGCTTATGCGATCACGGCGCAAATTGACGGATTCACCCCCGGTGAGGATTTGCGTGCGCTGATGCAATCGGCGACCTCGCTCCCCCAGCGGTTCGAGACGTTGCAGTTGGATATGCTGACCACCTTCGACAAGCCTTGGAACCGGAGTGCGCTAGAGGACAGCCGCCCTCAGCCCGTCGCCATCGACCTGAACCTGGCCGAGGTCAAATGGGGTGAGTTGCGCCTGTTTGCAGCCGGTGAGTTGGATGTAGACTCACAGGGTATCCCGACCGGAGAGATTGCGATCAAGGCCGAGAATTGGCGCGACATGATCGCAATGGCAAATGCAGCTGGCGCCCTGCCCGATCAAGCCGTTGACCCGGTGACCCGCGCGCTCAACTTTCTGGCCGGACTGGGCGGCAACCCGAACGCGCTGGACCTGCAACTAAATTTCCGTGACGGGTTCGTGGCTCTGGGGCCGCTCCCTCTTGGCCCGGCCCCACGTCTTATCCTGCGCTAGCGGCAGTAGGAGCCCTTGCGATACCGCGCCGTATCCAGATGAAAATGGTCCCGATGATACCTGTCTGAATTGGGTCCCAACACGGTGCCAAACGGCCCGCAGGCCCCGCGCCATATCTTCTTGAGTTGCTTTTGTGAGGGGTTCTTGCGCCATCCGTTTAGGACGGTCACGACCTCTCCATCCGCCATGACAAAGCCGGAAATATCTATGGCGCGGCCCTTGCCATGCTCAGAGACTCGCGCGCCTTTTTGGTTGTTGCGCGTCCGGCAAGCATAGTGCGCAGCAACCTGCAGCTGGACCACAGGACCACGACGCTTGAACGTCGGTTTGACGGTTTTGTCGACCCATTTGTTCAACGCAATGGCCGTGCCGCAATCCATCGTCGAAGCCCGGCTCAGCGTCACCCCTGAGACCGAGGTGATCTGAACCGCATCTTTGACCCCGCAGGCCTTTGTTTTGCTGGAGACACGCCCGACAGGTTTGCCTTGTATCGCTATATCACCGCAGACCGACCCTTTGCGCAGTTTGCGCTTTTTGAACAGCACCTCCTGCTCCAATGATTTGGGTCTGAGATAGGGCATCAAAGAGGTATCGGGACCGAGCAGCGGCAAATCCGCCGGACGCGCTGCTGCAGCGATCAGCTGAGGCGACTCGGGCCGTGTTTCGGGGCGCAGGTTCGGGATGGTCAGAGGCGCTGCGGCCCGGCTGGAGATCGCGACGATGCCAGCAGTTTCGACTGCTGCGCTGGGGCGCGCAATTGGATACAGCGATTGCTCGGGTGCTGCGGCTTGGGTGGATGTGGTCCAAAGCGCGGCCACAAATGCATATCGCAAAACCTGTTTCATGACCCTGCCTTTCCCCGGCCAAAGTCCGGTGCGTCGGTATCCTGACCCGCATCAATAATCCCACGCCGGATCGCACGGGTGCGGGTGAAATAGTCGAACAGATGCTCTCCGTCCCCGGTGCGGATCGCACGCTGCAGGGCGAAAAGCTCTTCGGTGAAGCGGCCCAGAATCTCAAGCGTCGCGTCCTTGTTGGTCAGGAACACGTCGCGCCACATGGTTGGGTCCGAGGCCGCGATGCGGGTGAAATCCCGAAAGCCCGCAGCCGAGTATTTGATGACTTCGCTATCGGTCACCCGACGCAGATCATCGGCAACACCCACCATCGTATAGGCAATCAGGTGCGGTGCATGAGATGTCACGGCCAGAACCAGATCATGATGATCCGCGTCCATCTCATCGACATTGGCCCCCATGCCTTCCCACAACGCCCGCAACTGGGCGATTGCGTCTGGGTCCGATCCTTCGACCGGCACCAGCAGACACCAGCGATTGTCATAAAGCTCGGCGAACCCGGCCTCAGGCCCCGAATGCTCGGTCCCGGCCAAAGGGTGCGCCGGGATGAAATGCACGCCTTCGGGGATATGGGGCGACACGGCCTCGATCACGCTACGTTTGACAGAGCCGACATCCGTCACCGTTGCCCCCGGCTTCAGCATCGGGGCGATGTCCTGTGCGACCGCGCCCATCGCGCCGACCGGCACACAGAGGACGACCAGATCCGCGCCCTCTACCGCCTCTTGCGCGGTGTCGCAAACCCGGTCACACAAGCCGATCCTGCGGGCTGTGTCTCGGGTGGCCTCAGAGCGCGCGTAGCCGGTAACTTCACCAGTCAGACCTGCGCGTTTGATGGCCCAGAACATGGATGAGGCGATCAGGCCCAGCCCGATCAGCGCAACACGGTCGTAAATCTGGCTCATGCTGCACCCTCTTTGAATGTGGTGATGGCCGCGACGACACGGCGGCAAGCTTCCTCATCGCCCACGGTGATCCGCAGCGCGTTTGGCAGGTTGTAGCCCGCAACGCGCCGCACAATCAAACCCTGCGATTTTAGGTAGTCATCGCAAGCCTCAGCCTCGGCCTGATCGGCAAAGCGCGCGAGGATGAAGTTGGTGAAAGACGGATCCGACGGGACGCCAATCTTGGCCAGCTCATCCGACAACCATACCCTCAGGCGCGCGTTTTCAGCCTGACAGAAGGACAGGAATTCGACATCATTCACAGCCGCTTCGGCCGCAGCCAGCGCGGTCAAAGACAGGTTGAACGGTTGGCGCACCCGGTTCAGCACGTCGATGATCGACTGATGCGCATAACCCCAGCCCACGCGCATTCCGCCCAGCCCATAAACCTTTGAGAAGGTCCGGGTCATGATGACGTTCTCATGGTCATCCACAAGAGACGCCCCGCCATCGAACCCGTCGACAAACTCGGCATAGGCCCCGTCGATTACCATCAGACAACTATCCGGCAGACCTTGCGCCAAACGCTCAAGTTCCTGCTGCGAGATCATGGTTGAGGTTGGATTGCCGGGGTTGGTAACAAACACGATCCGCGTCTGCGCTGTAATGGCTGCCAAAATGGCATCCACATCGACCTTGCGCTCGCGCTCGGCCACCATGACCGGCGTGGCGCCCGCCATCCGTGCGATGATCGGATACATGGAAAACCCATGTTCCGTATAGATCACCTCATCCCCCGGCCCTGCATAGGCCTGAGCGATGAATTGCAGCACTTCGTCACTGCCCACACCGCATATGATCCGCGCCGGGTCCAGACCGTGACGAGCGCCCACCGCTTTGCGCAGGCTGGCGTGGTCGGTGCTGGGATAGCGATGCAAGGTGGCGGCGCTGTCGCGCACCGCCTCAATCGCTTTGGGGCTTGGACCAAACGGGTTTTCGTTGGAGCTCAGCTTGATCACATGCTCAACACCCGCCACATGCGACTGGCCGCCTTGATACAGCGCAATGTCCATAATGCCGGGTTGAGGGGTAATCTTGGTCATGAGAGGCTCCGTTTATTGGGCCTCTCATACCTGTCTCAACGCTTTCAGAAAAGCAGCAATTCCATCATGCGGCTTTGAAGCGCGCAGTCGCCGGGTCGGCATTGTAGAACGGCGCGAATTCTTCGGTCCGGCGGGACAGGTCATTGACGCTGTCGATGATGAACTGAACCGTTTCCTGGCGCATCAGATACGAGAAGTTCAGACGCACCCATCCGGGCTTTTTCATCTCTTCACCGGCGGTCAGAGCGGCGTGCAGCTCCTCTGACGCGGCGCGATCTATACCCAGAAGCCGATGCGCGTATGGCCCAGCACAGGCGCACCCTCCGCGCGCCTGAATGCCGTATATGTCGCTGAGCATACGTGTGAACAGTTGCTGGTGCACCGGTAGCCCTGCATTGTCGCGCACTAGGAAGGAAAAGATCGGCAGTCGATGTGCATTTTCCACCCCAAGCAATGTCAGGTTCGGGTTGTCCTTCCACCCCTCCAGCGCCATTTGGTTATATTGCGCTTCGCGGCAGGCGATCTCATCTGTTCCGACGACATCCTTGACGATGAAGGCTAGTGCCGCGCGGATATCCCCGATCACGTTGGGCGTTCCCGCTTCCTCTCGCGTTGACAGGTTTTCGCTATAGTCGTGACGCCAAGGCGAGACGAAACTCACCGTCCCTCCGCCTGGCCAACTGGGACAACGACGCTGTACAACGCTCTGGTTCACGACCAGCACGCCCGACGCCCCCGGCCCGCCCGGAAACTTGTGCGGAGACACCACGATCGCATCTTTGCGCGCATCCGCAGGCCCCATGTCCATCGGCAGGTAAGGCCCGCCCCCGGCATAGTCCCAAACGGCCAAAGCGCCATGAGACTTGAGCAAACGCGTCACCGGATCGGGATCGGTGATGATCCCCGTCACATTGGACGCAGCTGAAAATGACCCGATCACCAGATCCGCATCGGCGTAAGTGTTCAGCGCCTCCTGCAGCGCGCGCAGATCAACGCCCCCTTCAGCCGCTTCCGGAATCTCAACCACCAGAGCCTTGCTCTCGCGCCATGGCAAGATGTTCGAGTGATGCTCATAGGGACCGATTAGGACAACCGGTTGATCAGCTTCCGCCACCCCGAGCAGACTGACCAACCGGTTGAGCCCCGCCGTGGCACCGGACCCGGTAAAGATCACCGCGTCTTCTCCCCTCGCGCCAACAAGGCGGGCTATCTCATCGCGCGCTTCGCGACGCAGGCGGGTCATGTAGGACCCGCAGAAGGAGGCTTCGGTGTGGCTGTTGGCATAAAATGGCAACACGTGATCGGCCACAAAGCCTTCGACCTGTCGCAACGCGCGACCCGAAGCAACGTAATCCGCATAGACAAGCGGCACGTCCCCCTGCAGACCCGGGATCAGAACATTCTCTCCGATCAGCCCGTCGCGCAGGTGGAAATTGTGAGTGGTGGAACAAAGATCCGCACGAAATTTGGACAGGGTCATAGCATTGGCTCCTTACTGTAAGTCCAATGTGATCCATTCGAACTGTGGAAACATTATCATTCTTTGCGTAGAAATCAAAAATTTTGTGTCATATGATTAGATATGAGTCAAAACTTAGATCAAATAGACACTCACATCCTGAGAGAGCTTCAAAAAGACGCCACCCTTTCGCAGCGCGAGCTGGCCGATCGGGTCGGGCTGTCCCAGAACGCGTGTTGGCGCAGGTTGAAAGCGCTGAACGAAAACGGGGTTCTGATCGGGTCAACTGCGCGCATTGCGCGCGAGACTTTGGGGTTGAACCTCGTTGTCTTCGTCATGCTGCGCACCCGACATCATTCAGCCGAGTGGCTGCAGGCGTTTCGCCGCCATGTTCTGACCATCCCCGAGGTTGTGGATTTCCATCGGATCGGCGGTGACTATGACTATCAACTGAAAGTCGTGACCCAGGATATGGCCTCATATGACAAAGTCTACCAACGCCTGATCGAGAAGGTCGAGCTGGACAGCGTGACCTCTTATTTTGCGATGGAAGCGATCGCCGAAGGGCGACCACTTCCGATCTGAACTCATGCCAAACCAAGCATCGCTTTCATGCCGCCGATAAAAGTTGCGTCGTCCAAAGCCTTGCGGTTGTCCAGGTATTCAACGGCATCTTCGCCGGCCCGATAGCGCAAAGTGTCAGTGTCGTCCGTCACGGCGGTCAAAATGACATCGGCGACAACACTCGGCGGCGACGTTCGCGCTGCCATCTCTTCCGAGCCCCACGCGCTGAACAAGGCCTGCACGACAGGTTGATACTCGGCCATGCTCTCGTCATTGACGAAATCAAACGAGCGGCCACCAAAATCGGTAGCAATCAGACCAGGCTCGACAATCTTGACCTTTATACCTGCCGCAGCAAGCTCGTAGTGCAGAGACTCTGACAGGCCTTCAACCGCGAATTTTGTGCCGTGATAAAGCGTTCCAAGGGGGAAGGTAATTTGTCCACCAATGGACGAGATATTGACGATACAGCCCGAACCATTTGCGCGCATATGCGGTAGAACGGCTTTTGTCACAGCCAACAACCCGATGACATTGGTATCGAATTGCCGCCGGATACGCTCCATCGGGAAGGCTTCTAGCGGGCCGTAAGCGCCGTAGCCGGCGTTGTTCAAAAGAACGTCAATCTGACCAAACCGTTCAATCCCCCCGGCAACTGCGGCCGCAATTGAACCCTCCTCGGTGACGTCAAGACGTGTGACCAGAACATTCTCGAATTGCGTAAGCTCAGCTTCCTTGCTGGGGTTGCGCATGGTGGCAATGACATTCCAGCCCCGCCTGTGAAACAGCTCAGCCGTAACTCTGCCAATACCCGATGAAGCGCCAGTTATGAGGATAGTCTGTGCCAAGGTCATTCTCCGCAATTGTTAGCCTGACCACTAGATAGGTTAGAAAACCGCGATGCGCCTGCCGAATTCTCCTCAATATCTGCCTAATTCTCTGACCGTCAGGATTCTGGCTAGCACTGACCTCTTGCGCGAAATATGCTGAATGAGGCAGTGGGGATACCATGACACAACATGATTTAGTTGAAAAAATCTGCGAAGCTGTGGGCGGACGGGCAGAACACGCTGCTTTCTACCCGACCGCATTGGACGGTTTCGGCCTTCTTCATGATGTCAAAACGAAATCAATAGAAGCGCAGGTGTATGAACCTATTGTCTGCCTAGTTCTACAGGGGAAGAAAGAAACACGTATCGGCGATCGCCTTGTTCACTTCGGTGCAGGCGACTCTCTGATCGTCAGCCATTCACTTCCGGTTTTGGCCGCTGTCACCGAAGCAAGTCGGGAAAAGCCCTATGTCGGCCTCGTATTCTCTTTGGACTTGACCATCTTACGTGGTCTCTACGACTCTGTCGGCTCAGAACCTACTGAAATCGAAACAGTCCAAAGCCTTGCCGCATCAAAAGCCTCGCCCGATCTGATTGACGCCATGGCTCGCCTGTTTCACGCCAGTCAAAACCCTACGGACGCAAAAATTCTCGCACCGATGATCAGCCGTGAAATCCACTACCGACTCCTACAAGCAGATCACGGTGGCATGTTACGGCAAATGCTATGGCGCGACAGTGCCGCCAGCCGTATCGCGCGCGCAATAGACATCATTCGCGCGGATTTTCGAACAGCCCTGCCCGTCTGCGATCTGGCACAAAGCGCTGGGATGAGCGTTTCTGCCTTTCACGCCCATTTCAAAACGGTAACAGCCACCTCGCCGCTACAATACCAAAAAGACCTTAGGCTACTGGAAGCCCGAAGGCTTTTGTCGCACGGTTCGCTGAGTGTATCGCAGGCGGCTTTTGAGGTTGGCTATGAAAGCCCGACCCAGTTTAGTCGGGAATACTCGCGCAAATTCGGAGTGCCGCCTCGTCAGGACATCGGGTCAAAATGCATAGCTGAGAACCTAAAAAGGGCGCGCTGAAAGCGCGTCCTTTGTAATCTCGGGTACTAGCGAAGATTAGTTCTTCGCGTAGAATTCGACAACCAGGTTCGGTTCCATCATGACCGGGTAAGGCACATCGCTCAGGCCCGGTGCGCGTACGAAGGTCGCGGTCATTTTCGAGTGGTCGGCGTCGATGTAGTCAGGCACATCGCGCTCGGCCAGAGCAACAGCTTCCAGAACAACAGCCAGTTGCTTGGACTTGTCACGTACTTCAATTACGTCGCCTTCTTTGACACGGTAGGACGGGATGTTGACCCGCTTGCCGTTCACTTTGACGTGGCCGTGGTTCACGAACTGACGTGCAGCAAAAACAGTCGGTACGAACTTGGCGCGGTAGACAACGGCGTCCAGACGGCGCTCCAGCAGACCGATCAGGTTTTCACCGGTGTCGCCTTTTACACGCTCAGCTTCGGCGTAGATGCGACGGAATTGCTTCTCAGTCAGGTCGCCATAGTAGCCTTTCAGCTTCTGCTTGGCGCGCAGCTGCAGACCGAAGTCCGACAGTTTGCCCTTGCGGCGCTGGCCGTGCTGGCCGGGGCCATATTCACGACGGTTGACCGGGGATTTCGGACGACCCCAGATGTTTTCGCCCATCCGGCGGTCGATTTTGTACTTGGCAGACGTGCGTTTGGTCACGGCTGATCTCCTTTAAAGTGGCATTTCAGCTTGATCCGAAAACCGGTTCCCACTTTTCGGGCCGAAATAGCGTCTCCGCTCGGACCGGGCAGTTCCAGTTCAGACCAGGCGTGGTGCCGGGTTATAAAGGGCGTTGTCCTCTTGAGGTTTCCCCCATGACAGGCATCCCCTTGCGGGGGCCACCAACACCAATGAAGCCGCGCTTATATCTGCGGAACTGTCAGAGTCAACACGTCCCGACGCCCCTGCTCAAAATTCTTGAAGGGTTTTTAGGCCAACGGGTTCAGCGCCAGCTAGGTAACCAAACCTATGAAAAGAAACCCGGCGCGGATTTTCCCGGAAACGCCACCACCTGTGCAGTCGGTTGCGGTACGCTCTGCAGGTCGACACCGGCATGTGTTACTTCGCTGATCCAGAAATCCTGATCCCGAGGCGGACAGCCAGTGTTGAACACCAGGGTCGGCCATTGTTCGTCATCTGCTACGATCAAATCTGCCGCAAAGCGTCGCGCCCCATTGGTCAATGTGACCGTACCGCAATACTCGCCCGAGATATCTTGCGGGGCTGAGAACGCGTCGCGGGTGCGCACAGCGGTCGCACCCATATGTCCCAGTTGCTCAAGATTTTGCTCTGCCACTTCGCCCAACACCAGCGCCTGACCACGCCAGGACCATGCGGACCCGACCGCCAAAAAGGCCAAAGGCGCTGCCTCAAGCCCATCAAGCTCGGTTTGATTCCATGAAATGGCTACACGACCGTTACATCCGGCTCTCATATACCTGCTCGCACTTATCAACACCCCACCCAGTACTCAACCCGCTTTATCAGGGGAGATTCCGGCGGAAAAGAGACAGAATTTGAGCAATCACATGAATGTTGCCGAATAGAATCAACTATCCGTGATCGAACCTGTGCTATCCAAACTTCCCGAAGCGCGTATTGGGGCGATAAGTATCTGAGATCAATGCAAATACTTAAAATTCTGAAACCGCAGGCGGCCGCAGCCGTCCTGCAGTTTCAGCATGAGACTTCCCGTTCACACCTCAACTTCGACCTTGCCGATCGGGTTTGAACAGCATGCCAGAATGTAGCCTGCTGCGATGTCATCCTCGGAGATACCGCCGTTGTGAACCATGTGCACCTCACCCGAGGTCTTTTTGACCTTGCAGGTGCCGCAAACGCCAAACGTACAGCCCGAGGCAATGCTCAACCCGACGGCACGTGCGGCGGCCAGAACCGTATCTGTCTCGGCGACTTTAGCAGTGACACCCGAGGTCGCAAACACGATCTCGGCGGCGCTGTCATCGTCAGGAACGATATCATCCAGATCGGGCTGATCCGCTTCGGTCTCAACCGGAGCTCCAAAGCTTTCCTGATGATAGTTGTCCATGTCAAAGCCAAGACCCGACAGAGCGTCCCGAACAGCTTGCATGAACGGCTCCGGACCGCAGCAATAGACCTCACGGTCCAGATAGTCTGGGGCCATGAGGCCCAGCATCAGCTGGTTGAACTGACCCTGGTAGCCGGTCCAGGGGCTGTAACGATCCGCTTCCTCTACGACGAACTTCAGATCCAGACCCGGCGTCCGACTTGCCATCTGCTCCAACCGTTGGCGGAAGATGATCTCGGACGGGCGCTTGGCGCAATTGATGAAGACTACATCCAGATCGCGGCCTTCGTCCCACATGCAAGTTGTCATCGACATCATAGGCGTGATGCCCGACCCCGCCGAGACGAACAGATACTTGGCGGCGACGCTTTCAGCATTGGTGAACAGACCCGCCGGGCCAATTGCCCGCATCCGCATACCCGGCTTCAGATTGTCCAGCATCCAACGAGTACCGATGCTGTCCGGCTGCGCCTTGGCCGTGATCGTAATGGATCGCGGACGTGATGGGGATGACGAGATCGTATAGGTCCGATGCACAACGCCTCCCGGCTGCCCCGGTGCCGGAATCTCGAGCGTCAGGAACTGACCCGGATGGTAGGCAAACAAAGCCCCGGACGGGGCGCGGAACGTAAAGCTGGCGGTGTTTGGCGTCTCGGGCACGACCGAGACGCATTCCAGCCTCTCATCATCCTGCCAGATCGAGGCAACAGCGTTCAGGTCTTTCATCTCCGTCACTCCGCCGCCATCGTGTTGGGCGCAAAGTGACGCGCCAAAGCGCTGCAATACCAATCAGTGAATTGCAGAACACCGGATTCCTGGACCCCCGAATACGGCCCCGGCACATAGGCCGGACTGTTGATGCCCATCTGGTTGTCTTCCACCACGCGGCGATCTTCATCATTGGTGGCCATCCAGACCTCAGTCAGGCGCTTGACGTCATAATCGACCCCTTCGATCGCATCCTTGTTGACCAGCCACTTCGTGGTGACTTCGGTCTCGGTCGGGCTGACCGGAGTGACGCGGAAGACAATCGAGTGATCGGCCAGGAAGTGGTTCCATGTGCTGGGATAGTGGAACTTCAGCAACGTCCCCGCATCGGCAAAGGGCGCGCGGCCCAGAAAGCGGCGCAACGCAGATTTGCCGTCCAGAGTGTAGCTTTCCGCCCCTTCCTTAAGCGGCATCCGCGCCAGACGGTATTGCCCGTCATCATGCAGATAGAACTGCGACGGCATCCCTGCAGCCTCGCAACGGTCGAAGTGAGCTTGCATGAAGGCCGGGGCTTCACCCCCTTCAATACCGGTTACCGAGGGATCATCAGGGAAGGTCCGGCACAGCGAAGGGTGGTTGCCGCCGCAGTGATAGCACTCGCGGTTGTTTTCCCAAACAAGCTTCCAGTTGCCCTTTTCGATGATCGTGCTTTCAAAGGCGACCTTGGCGTTGTTCAAATCATGCGGCTCCAGATAGGGCCGTGCTTTATTGGCGAAGGTGTCGAAATCGGGGGCTACATCTGCAAGACAGATATAGACCAGCCCGGCCAGTTCCCTGCAGTGGACGGTTTTCAGCCCGTGTTGTTTGGGGTCGAAATCAGGCCCCATATCACGCGCCCACAGCAATGAGCCGTCAAGCTCATAGGTCCACTGGTGATAGGGGCAGACCAGTTTGGGCGAGTTCCCCTTGGCCGCTTTGCAGATGATCGACCCGCGATGGCGGCAGGTGTTGTGGAAGGCCCGGATCTGATTGTCCGCACCGCGCACGATGATCACGCGGTATGCGCCCACAGTGTAGGTTACATAGTCGCCTGTTTTCACCAGTTCACATGCCGGAATGGCAAATAGCCAGTCGCGGTAGTGGATGGCCTCAAGATCGGCCTGAAATACATCTGGATCTGTATAGAATGCCTGTTCAAGGGCATAGGCCGGGTTTCGACGCGCCAACAGGCTTTGAACGTTGCTCACTTCTGGCTCTCCTGCCGCGCCCCGCGGCTTAGCTTGGGCAGATGACATCAGAGGCCAGTCCGGAGCCGTGCGAGGATCACGTCCGAAACTTGTGCCCCCACCGCCACCCGCGGTTTGACATATATGCAAGGCTGGTTTCCGGACTTGAAAGGGGCTTACGCCCGGTTTCGACACCTTCCCGGGATCCTCGTCCCAGTGGTTACCTGTCGAACCTGACCTTTCTTACCGTTGCGGGGGCAGCGCCGGAATTGCACCGGCTTCCCAATTCTCTGCCGCCCGAGAATCAGACAGCAGCACCTCACACGCGCAACCTACGCGGGGATGAATTCGCGGCTGAAAGCCTTGCGACATTTCCAGAAACAAAACAGACATGCCCAGCAGAAATGGAAACCTGAAACAGGGCTACAGCTTGAGGCAAGAACAAAAAAACGGAATTCACCCGTGTTGTGATGTGTCCCACAAATGCGCGTGCATGAAGGGCGCAATCGCAAGTGTTTTACCCCCCAGCTTTTCAACCGATCCTGCAATGAGCTCAAGCACCATCCATGCCTCTGGGATCGTCAGAAGGTTCGGATATGGCGTCTCTTTGTCGGTCGGAACAAACCCGAATAAGGGGTAGAATGTCGGCACGCCCAACACAAAGACCGCGTCTGTTCCAATGGACCTCAAGTGGTTGATGCTGGTCTCCATCATCTCTCTGCCAATTCCGAGACCTTGATGTTCTGGCGAGACACCGAAGGGCGCCAGAAGATAGCATTTAACGTCCGGGTGATCCTGGAAGACAAACGGGGTGAACATGACATTGCCCGCGATCTGCCCGTCACGCCTCACACTGATAGAAATCGTTTCCGGATGCTCAAGGAGATCTTCGGCGAGTTGAGCGATTTCGTTACCTTCTGCTTCGCCAAAAGCCAGCCTATGCACATTCAAGATGGCATCGGTTTCTGAACGTTTCATTATCCATCCCTATCCTGAGCTAGACAGCCTGCGCCGCGACATACTGCGCGAGATTACCCGACCGACGCACCAGAGGTTGCATTGGGCGAGCTTCGGCAAGACCAGCCGCCCAGGTCAATATGTTTCTTCGTACAATCGGCAGCGTGCGTCTGTGTCCAGATGTGCGGTTGTCGCGATCTCAGATTGTTTGTGGGCTTGGTACACCTCGGCGAAGCCCTCGGGGAACCAGCGGGTCACGACTGAGTTGTTTACGAACCGGTCGAGCGCATCTTCCAAAGTCTGAGGCAAGCGCACCAGCCCCCTTTGGTTCAGTTCTGCGACGTCCAACAGCGAAAGATCTTCCTCGGTTGGAATTGGCGCGGGTAGCCCCTCTTCGATCCCTTGTGTCCCGGCCATGACAACCGCCGCAAGCGCCAGATAAGGCGAAGCTGCAGCATCCGCCGCACGGTATTCGACATTGAACTGCCGCGCGATCGAGGTCGGGTCTTTTGCGGTTACCGGACAAATCCGCAAGGAAGCCTCGCGATCACGGAAACCCAGATTGTTGAAAGCCGCAGACCAACGATGCGGTGTCAGGCGTTCATACGAAATCACCGAAGGCGCAGTCAGAGCCAGGATCGCATCAAGATATTTCAGAACTCCGGCGGCGAAAGCGCTCGTCAGGTCCGACATGCCGCAGGGCCCGTCTTCGTTGTAGGTAAGCGGCGTTCCCTGATCATCCACAAGGCTCATGTGGATATGGACTCCATTCCCAACGCTCGCGACATCGCGAATAGGGGTATAGGTGGCCCGCTCGCCATAGGCCTGCGCAGTCGCATAGGTTAGTTCGCGCACCATGATCGCCGCGTCCGCGGCGCGAACACCCAGCTCGGGGCCGATGACGACCTCATATTGGTTTGGGCCATATTCCTTCATGATCGAATCCGGCTTCAGACCGACCTGAGAAATCGTGTTGATCAAGGTCTCGCACAGATCACGCTGCAGGCCAAAGCCCCGGTAGCCATAAGCTTCGTTGGCCTGGCTTGGCGGATCTTTCAGCTGGAACTCATGCTCAAAGGCGGCCAGCAAATTTGCTCCTGAGACTTCGTGCAGCCGCTCCAGCGCCGCCCTCAACAAACTGCGCGTGCAGAAGTCCCAAGGGTCTCCGACCAGAGTGACGATATCGCCCATAAGAAAGTGCAGGCCGGAGTCTTCGCCGAACTCGACCTTTGCCTCGGCCGTGGCGTCCGGGATCAGAAGAAGATCGCCCAGCGCGCCAAACGGGCTTTCGGCAATTCCGTCAAAGCAGTTGATCTGAACATTCGTGGGTGTCCACCCGACCCCACGCTGCAACCGCTTGTTCAGTTGATCCGCCGGAAAGGCCTTGCCTCGCAATTTCCCGGCAAGGTCAGAGGTGGCGACAAACATCAAGGGGGTTTTTGGCATCATGGGTTGGGGTCCTGATTGTGGGATCGCATGGCATCCCAGGCTTCGATGCGGGATTTCGTCTGGTCCCAGTTGTCTTCGGCAATACGCGTCACCAGCGCCTCGGTGACGGCAAGGGCCGCTGTGTACGTATCCCAGAGCGTGCCGCTTTCGATCGGAACTGGCAAGATTTCCGCCGCATGGCGGGATATGGGAGACAACCATTTGTCTGTCATGAGGACAACACGAACTCCTCGGTCCTGCACGGATGTCGCGGCCAATCGCGCCAGCGCAGGTTGGTAGCGGCGAAAATCGACGAGAAACAGGATATCGGCAGGCTTCATCCGCAGCAGGTATTCCGGCCAGATCTCATTGTTGGCCGGAAGATGATACACGCCGCTGCGGGTTTGGCGCAGGTGAAAAGACAGGTGCTGCGCGATGGTATCACTGATCCGACCGCCCAAAATATAGACATCGCTTTTAGGCTGGCTCAGTACCGAGCATATGCGCTGAAACTGCGCCTCGGTGATGCCTTCTGCCGACAGCGCCATCTGGGACGAGGCGCGCGCGATGAAATCACGTAAGAACCCTCCATCAACACTGCGCCCTTCCCCGTGCAGATCGGTGGGCGAGCGTTGGCCTTCTTTCAATTCCGACAAGAGAGCACGTTGGAATTCCTGATAGCCGCCCAGTCCGATCTTGGTGACAAACCGAGAGATCGACGGGGCCGAGACCTCGGCCCGGCGCGCGAGTTCCTGAATCGTGACCAGACCCGCATAGGGGTAGTCGCTGAGCAAGGCAGCGGCCAGCTTGCGCTCGCTCGCCGTCATGTTTTCCGCCTTCGCTTCAATTCTCTGCCTAACCAGCAAGCGGCACCTCCTAATCTGAATGGATCGCATGGAATAAAAATTTCAGTCAATCTATTTTTTATTGACTCTGAAAAAACTTGTTCTCTAACGTGGGCCACATGAATACATCAACCGCAACCCAAGAATTGCTGGTCGCCGGGGATCCCGCCCCGGTGGAATGGGTGAATCGTGACAGTGATGCAAAGATCGCGCTGCTCTGCGAACACGCCGGGCGCGCGATCCCGCAAAAGCTCGGTGATCTTGGTGTCTCGGAAGAGGTGCAGGCCAGCCATCGCGGTTGGGACATCGGGGCCGAGGCCGTGGCCCGGCAATTGGCTGACCTCCTACGGGCTCCTTTGGTCTTGCAGCGCTATTCCCGCCTTGTGATTGATTGCAACCGCCCGATCGAAGCCCCAGATTCGATTCCGCCAAACAGCTTTGGAGAGCAGATCCCAGCCAATCTGAACTTGACCGCTGCGGATCGCGCTGTACGCCAGCGCGAGATTATGGCCCCACTGAACGGTGCCATTGAAGATATGCTGGACCGGGCACCGCGCGTGCTTGCGGTGTCGATCCATTCCTTCGCCGCACAGGTCGATGGTGAGGCGCGGCCTTGGCACGCCGGATTTCTAACCCGCGTTGACCCGACCACGGGGCAGGCCGCTATCGACCATATCTCGGCCCTGCGTCCCGATCTGCATATGGCGTTGAACCAGCCCTATCAGATCGACAGTGAAAGCGACTGGTTCATACCGCGTTTCGCCGAACCGCGTGGACTGGCACATTCGCTGGTCGAGATCCGCAATGACCTGATCCGCGATGCAAAAGGCGTTGAGGATTGGGCGCATCTTCTCGCCGAGGCCTTTACCCGGATATTGGAGACCAAGACGTGAGTTTGACCCGAAATGTTCCACTTATCCCATCGCAATCCGCGCTGTTGTTCATCGACGTGCAGAACTATTCGGCACACCGGGAAGGAGCCGAATTCAAAGAACTGCCTGAGGCCGAATTCAATGAGAAATACGGCTGGTTTTTCGATCAGCTGGACACCCGCGTGATCCCGAACATGCAGGCCATACAGGCCGCCTGCCGCACTGCCGGCGTCGAGGTCATGTACACCAATATCGAAAGCCTGACGCTCGACGGGCGGGACCGGTCACTGGACTACAAGATAACGGGTTTTCATGTTCCCAAGGGCAGCTGGGACGGAAAGGTCATTGACCAGATCGCGCCCCAAGGCGATGAGATCGTGCTGCCGAAGACGTCCTCTTCAGTGTTTGTGTCCACGCATGTTGACTACATCCTGCGCAATCTTGGCGTTCGTCAGGTCGTTTTGTCCGGCCTTTTGACGGATCAATGCGTCGAAAGCGCCATCCGGGACGCATGTGATCTGGGCTACCTTGTCACTCAGGTCGAAGATGCCTGCCTGACTCATACGCAGGACCGGCACGACAATTCTCTGCGCGCGATCAAAGGCTATTGCCGACAGGTCACCACAAAAGAACTGGTCGAGGAATTGGCCGGTGCTTGATCTGAACGGCATCACCAAGACCTTTGGCGGGGTCCACGCCGTCGAGGATGTGACCATGTCCGTCGCACCGGGCGAGGTGCGCGGTCTGATCGGCCCCAATGGCGCAGGCAAGACGACGCTGGTCAACCTGATCTCTGGCCTGCTGACCCACTCGGCAGGCAGCCTTTCGCTGGATGGCGAGCCACTGGACAACCTGCGCGCCCACGAACGCGCGGCGCGCGGTGTGGCGCGGACGTTCCAGAACCTGCGGGTCTTTCCAAGCCTCAGCGTCGCGCAAAACATCGACGTCGCCCGCTATTCTGGCCGCGGCGCCGAAATCGTCGACGCCGCGATCCCCGAGTTCGGCCTGTCGGACAAGCTCAACCACAATGCCGGGTCGTTGGCATATGGGCAGCTTCGGCGGCTGGAGATCGTTCGCGCGCTGGCCCTGAACCCGCGTGTCCTGATGCTGGACGAACCCGCCGCGGGGATGAACGAACAGGAAACGGACGCTCTGGGCCGGTCACTGACATGGGTGCGGACACATTCGGACTGCGCGATTTTGGTGATCGACCACGATCTTAAATTCATCATGTCGCTCTGCGACAAGATCACTGTTTTGAACATGGGTGCCATCATTGCCGAAGGCGCACCCGAAGAAATAACCAAGAACCAAGAGGTTATCGACGCTTATCTTGGCGAAACCGATGAACGTGCCGCGTGACGCAGGCGGCTTTCAACAGGAGAACAAGTATGAAGAAGTTGACCCTTACGACTCTGACCGCCATGAGCCTCGCCCTACCCGCGGTCGCTGAAGATACAATTAAGATCGGGCTGGGCGTACCGATGACGGGTGATCTGGCCATCTATTCCGAATACCTGGGCGCGCGCTGTATGGCCGATATGATCAACGCCGACGGCGGTGCTGGCGGCAAGAAGATCGAAGTTCTGGTTCAGGATTCCGCAGGTGATACGCAGGCGGCGATCTCGTTGGCGCAAAAGTTTCTGGACGAAGGCGTTGTGATGCTGGGGACCACGCCGTTCTCTGACACGATGATCCCGGTTGCTCAGATCGCCCAACCTTACGGCGTTTCCATCTTCCAGCCACAATCCACGCAGGTCGAGATGCATGCGGGCATCGTGGACAACTTCTTTACCGGCGTCTCGCCTGACCCGTTCACGGCAACGGCAGCTGCCAACCACGCGCTTAGCGAAGGGGTCAAGAATGTGGTTCTGTTGACCTCAGACGAAGGCGGGTCGTGGTCCGCGCGTACCCCGCTTTGGTTCGGTCAAGTGATCGAGGAAGGCGGCGGCAAGGTGCTGGCCAAGATGAATTTCAGCTTTGGCACATCGGACTGGTCACCTCAGATCGCCGACATGAAAGCACTGGGTGAAGAGATCGACGCCGTTTATATTTCTTCGATCATGCCCGATATCGGTGTGTTGGTCCGACAGCTACGCAGCGCAGGTATTGACGCGTGGGTGGTCGGCTCGGATGGGTTTGACGATCCATCCCTGGATGCTGTCGCAGCTGATGATCCTGCAATCCTCGACAAGGTGTTCTTTGCCACACTGGCCCCCAGCCATGACGAAAGCGCCGTGGTTAAGTTCATGGCGGACTGCAAGGAATTGGGCCACGATGTGCCCGGCCTGTTCCCGGCCACCGGCGCTGATACGGTCAAGGCCGTTGCCTGGGCGGTCGAAACCTCTGGCAGCAGCGATCCGGCGGTGATTGCAGAGACAATCCGTACAGCCGACTCGATCCCAGTGCTGACAGTCGACAGCATTTCGTTCAAAGACACGAAAACCTACGCCCAGCGCACAATCCCTGTGATTGGCTATAAAGATGGCAAGCGGGTTCTGATCTCGAACGAAATTCCCGAAAACACACCGAAAGACTGGAACTGAGCCAAAAGACGGGGGCGGTTCCAGCCCCCGTTTCCAATCCCATGCTGAATGTTGAAAACCTAATAGTTTCTCACGGTCCGATCGAGGCCGTGCACGGCATCTCTTTCGCCGTGGACAAGGGCCGCTGTGTGTCCTTGCTGGGCCCCAATGGCGCGGGCAAGACCTCGACTATCTCGGCACTGATGGGTGTGGTCAAGTCCTCGGGCCGGATCACCTTTGACGGTGCCGATATCTCTGCGTTGCCTGTGGAAGCCCGCGTACAGGCGGGTATGTCCGTGGCCCCCGAAGGACGCCGCATCTTCTCGAACCTGAGCGTCGAAGAAAATCTGGTTCTGGGCGGTGCCACGCGATCTGACCGCGCGGCCAAAGACGCCGACATCGCCCACTGGCTTGAGACCTTTCCGATCCTTGGCGAACGCAGAGACCAACCCGCAGGCACCTTGTCGGGCGGAGAGCAGCAGATGCTGGCCATTTCCCGCGCCTTGATGACTCGCCCCAAGATCCTGCTACTGGATGAACCTAGCCTGGGTCTGGCCCCCAAGATCGTAGGCCAGATTTTCAAGATGATCGAACAGCTGAAGGCGCAGGGAATGACGATCATGCTGGTAGAACAGAACGCAACGCAGGCGCTTCGCCTGTCGGACTACGCCTACCTTCTGAATAACGGGCGGATCGTGGCCGAGGGCACCAAGGAAACGCTGGGCCAAAGCAGCGCGCTTATGGCGGAACTGACGGGGATCGCCTGACATGGAATATGTGGCCCAGCAGATGATGAACGCGCTCGCCTTTGGTGCGGAATATGCGCTGATTGCACTCGGCCTGGCGATTGTCTTTTCGATCATGGGGCTGGTGAACTTTGCCCATGGTGAGGTGATCGCGGTCGGTGGCTACACGATGGTGGCCTTTGCTGCACTGGCGCTGAACAACCCCTTTATCGTTATAGGCGGAGCTATCGCCGCTGCGATCCTGATGTCCTTGTTGCTGGAACGAGTGGCGTTCCGACCCGTGCGATACGCAGATCCAACAACGGGTCTGCTGACCGCCTTTGGTGTCTCAATCATTTTGCAGAACGTGTTCTTGCTTGCGGTCTCACCACGCCCCGTGGCTGTGACGTCGCTGTATTTCCTCGACTGGCCAGTGCAGCTTTTCGGCGTTCAGGTATCCTCCCTTCAGGTGTTCGAGGCGGTGACGACTGTGCTGGTGATCGTCGGACTGATGCTGTTTCTCAAACGCACAACACTGGGTCTGGCCATGCGCGCCGCCTCGCTGGATTTTGAGATGGTCCGGATGGTTGGCGTCAAATCCAACAGAGTGTTTGCAGTGGCCTTCATGGTGTCGGGCCTTCTAGCCGGGCTAGCTTGTATCTTCATCATGGCGCGGCGCGGGTCTGTTGATCCGCACCTAGGGTTCAACCCGGTCCTCAAGGCCTTTGTGGCCTGCGTCGTCGGAGGGTTCGGCAGCCTGCCCGGAGCCGTGCTGGGCGGCTTCCTTCTCGGCGCCATCGAGGTCGCGATGCTGGTCCTTCTGCCGCAGGAATATGGCGGCATGAAAGACGCCTTTGTCTTTGGAATCATAGCCCTTGTTCTGGTTTGGAGGCCGGATGGCATCCTGTCACCCCCGACTGAGAAGGGGGACAAGATATGATCCTGAACCCTAGTCAGAGACGCGGGCTGGTGGGCGCTGCGATCCTGGCCGCCGTATTGATCGCGATTGGGCTGATCGTGACCTATTTCGGCTCTCGCTATCAGCTTCGGCTGGTCTACAGCGCCTACGTGAACCTACTGGTTGTTCTGGCCATGCAGATATTCATGGGCAATGCGCGCCTGACCAACCTCAGCCACAGTGCCTTTATGGGGATCGGTGCCTATGTGGCCGCGATCTGCGTGACGCCGGTAACGGTCAAATCCATCTCTCTTCCGGATGCGCCTTGGGGGTTGAATGCCTTTTCGCTGGATCCGGTCAGTTCGGCCCTGCTTGCCATTGTGATCACCGCCGTTCTGGCCCTGATCGTTGGGCTGTTTGTCGTGCGCCTGACGGGATCTGGCGTGACCATCTTTTCCCTTGCCGTCCTAGTCATCGTGCACTCGGTATTCCTGTACCGCACCGACATTTTCAAAGGAAACCAAGCGTTTTTCGGCATTCCGCAGGTGTTTTCACTGACGTCAATCGTGATCTTGTCCGTGTTCGTTGTCTTCGTAGTGCGCCTGTTTCGCGAAAGCCGTTGGGGCATCCAACTACGCGCCTGCGCCGATGATGAGGTCGGAGCCGCCGCAATGGGCGTGAATATTCGCCGGTTACGCCTGATTGCCTGGGTCCTGTCAGCCATCCTGCTTGCGGTCGCCGGGATTGCTTACGCCTATTTCCTTGGCACGATCAGCGCACGGCCCTTCTATTTCAACCACGTCTTTCTGACACTCGCCATGCTGATCCTTGGGGGAATGCGGACAGTCACAGGTGCGGTTCTGGGCACGCTTCTGATCTCGTTCGGGTTGGAATGCGTGCGATGGCTGGAAACCGGCCCGGTCTTGCTGGGCATCGACCTGCCCGAAGTGCTCGGCTTGTCGGGTATTGCACTGGGAACTGTCATCGTACTGACTATGGCCCTGCGTCCCGGAGGTATCATGGGTGATCAAGAAATCGAAGACCTGGTTCTGAAAAAACAGGAGTAAGTCATGGGTTGCAACCACACTATTCACAAACACAACCACCATTTCGGCTGGGACAACTCCATCGAACCCGTCCTGAGCGTCGACCCCGGCGAGACCGTCGAGGTCGAAACCATCGACAGCTCGGGCGGGCAGTTGAACGCCTCCTCGACCGTGGCTGACCTGGGTGCGCTGTCCTTTGACGCGGTCAATCCGGTCACAGGACCGATCCACATCAAAGGGGCCGAGCCCGGTGATACCGTTGCCGTGACCTTTCTTGATTTCAAACCTTCGGGCTGGGGTTGGACCGCCAACATCCCCGGGTTTGGCCTGCTGACCGATCAGTTTCCCGACGCAGCCCTGCATATCTGGAACTATGACGCCAACGCGATGACCCCTGCCCTGTTCGGCCCCGGCGGGAAGGTACCGCTGAAGCCGTTCGTCGGCACAATCGGGCTGGCGCTGGCCGAGCCGGGTCTGCATTCCGTCGTGCCTCCACGCCGAGTTGGGGGCAACCTGGACATCCGCGACAATTGCGTAGGGACAACGCTTTACCTCCCGGTTGAAGTAGCGGGCGGGATGCTGTCTCTGGGGGACACCCATGCGGCGCAAGGCGATGGCGAGATTTGCGGCACAGCCATCGAAAGCCCTATGGACGTGGCCATCAAAATCGACCTTCTCAAAGGCGAGAACTTGCCCTATCCCCGGTTTGAAACCGACGGTCCCGTCACCCGCCATTTCGATACCTCCGGCTACAAGGCGACGACAGGCATCGGTGAGGATCTCATGCAGGCCGCCCGCGATGCGGTGGCGGGCATGGTCGACTGGATCTCGGCCACGACGGGGATGTCCGCGCTTGATGCCTACATGCTCTGCTCGGTCTGCGGCGATCTGCGCATCAGTGAGATCGTGGATATCCCAAACTGGACGGTCTCATTCTACTTTCCAAAGACAGTTCTGGACTGAAGAACGCTGCAACTTCTGAATACCGGAGGTATGCGATCGATGTCGGAAGCCGTCAGCCGTTTAAAGAAGGTCCGCGCATAAGCGATCTTTTCGGTGGGTGACCTTCGGCTTCGATTGTTTGCCATCGTGACGACCAGCACTTAGCGCTTCACCAGCGGTTCACTTGCCCATTTTGTAGTGCGCCATAAACATGGCGATGCAATCGTCCATTACGCCATTGGGGATCGGGTTCTCGCCCAGGAAAAACTCCGGCCAGAAGAAGAAGTTTTTGACAAGCCCCAAGAGCTGGTTGGTCGCGAAGACCGGATCGGCTTTTCGGATTACGCCCGCGTCCATGGCTTCACCGATCAACTGCGTCATTGGGTAGTCGTGCGCTTCTGTCTCCGTGAAGAATTTCCGAGAACGATCGAGGTCGCGGATCAGCTCTGAAAGGACCATGCGGTTTAGACCAATTGCTGTCTCTTCCGTTATGATCGAGATGTACCCCCAAAGAGCGTCTTTCAGCTGCTCAACGAAGTCACGACTTGGGTCATAGGCAACCGGCTGCATACTCCGGTTCTGCTCCAACATGATTTCTGAGATTGCTTCGAAGAGGGCCTCTTTGCTTTCGAAGTGGTTGTAGAGCGTGCGGCTCGAAACATTTGCTTTTTGGGCGATTGAGGTCGTCCTAGCCCCTAGAAATCCTTGTTCCCGAAACTCATCGATTGCTGCATCGATGATATCTTTTCTTTTCTTTTCAGTACGTTTCACGGATTTCGCCTCAAAAAGTAAAAAATTGCGTTTACAAAATTCACCTCCTCAACATAAGTAAACAAAGCGATTTACTTTAGCAAGGTGCAATCCTGCTCGACCTCGAAAGGACCCAAACCATGACCCCCCAAACTTTCATCGCTGGCAAAAACGCAGTGACCTTTAAATCTTTTGGCGTGGATTTGGCCGGTGATCTCTACCTGCCCGAAGGTTTTGATGAGACCAAAACCTACAAGGCCATCGTGGGAGCCAGCCCGTTCCCGCAGGTTAAGGATCAAATACCAGCGACCTACGGCCCCGAAATGGCGGCACGCGGCTTCATCTATCTCGGCTTCGACTATCTGGGCATGGGCGATAGCCCCGCACTGCCCGGCGAATTCAAACAATCGCGCTACAATTTCCGCCTGATCGAAAACACCTGGGACGCGGTTTCGTACCTGGGTACGCTACCCTTCGTCGAAGAAATCTATGGCCTTGGCGTCTGTCAGGGCGGTCAGACCATCGCATCGGCAGCGGTGACAGACCACCGTATCAAGAAAATCGCCATGGTGTCGGGTATGATGGCCTCGGACGCGTTCCAGTGGACCGATCGCGATATGGCCAATCAGATGATCGACGCAGCAAATGCCTCGATGCAGAAGCAATATGAAACCGGCGAGCCAGACTACGTTGCACCGTTCGGCTTGAACGACGAAATGTCTCGTGAAGAGTTCACGGAAGCGGCCGCCTACCCAGACATGGCTGGCGAAACCTATGACTATTACGGCCGTGATGGTGCTAAGGGGCCGGTTGCAGTTCCCAACTATACCAACATGCACATTGCTGATCAGGCAATGCAGTCTTTGTTCTCAATTTGTGAAGCCTATGCAGACAAAATCGTGCAGCCGTCGCTGACCATCTACGGCACAAATGCCTCCACAGCGATCTGCTCGACCGCATTTGTCGAAAAACTGACCAATGACCACAAAGAGTTGGCATTCGATGAATTCAGCCACGTAGACTTTTACTATAAGCCCGAGGCCGTGAAAGCGTCGACCGATGCAGTGGCAGAGTTCTTCAACAATTGACGCGATGGAGTGCTTCGTTTGATTTGGTCCACCGTTCTGTTTGAGAAACGGTGGACCGCGAATGTCGAACAAGAGACACAAGCAAGAGGAAATAGTTCAGAAGCTGCCGCAAGTTGACGTGCTAGTCCGTCAGGGAATGATGCCTACAGATGCGATCCGAGCAGCTGGCCAATGTTCTGTTGTTGGTACAAAACTCGCGAGATTTCGGTGTGTACTTCCCAACTCGCACATAAAGGTCTCGGCGATCAAAGACCCGGCGCCATTTCTTCCCTAGAAACCCAAGAGTTTCGGATTGTGGGCGCAAATGACCTTGCGTATGGGCGACAATACTGACGAGATGGGTTCTTATTGCCTTGCGGTTCACAACGGGTTTCGCGCCCTCACCTCAGCCACATTTCGAGTGACCGCAGCTTCTGCACGTCATGCAGCCTTCGATCATCACCATGTCATACTGCCCACATGACGGGCATGCTTTGCCCCGTGGTGCATCCATGTTGACGACCTGCGCCTGAGGGTCGGACTTTAGCCCCATCCCCTCTCCCTCGAGAAAGCCGATATTGACCATGTGCTGCTCGATCACCCCGCCAATCGCTGCCAAGATCGACGGGATATATTTGCCCTTCACCCAGGCACCCCCGCGCGGGTCGAACACGGCCTTGAGCTCTTCGACCACGAACGAAACATCCCCGCCTCGCCGGAACACGGCCGAGATCATACGGGTCAGCGCCAGTGTCCAGGCGTAATGCTCCATGTTCTTCGAATTGATGAACACCTCGAACGGACGGCGGCGGCCCCCGATGACAATATCGTTGATCGTCAGATAGATCGCATGCTCACTGTCGGGCCATTTCAACTTGTAGGTCGACCCCTCCAGCGACTGCGGGCGGTCCAGCGGCTCGGACATGTAGACGACGTCGCCGCCATCGACCTCATGCGGGGCGGCGGCGCTTTCGCCCGGTGCGGTATCCGCACTCTCGGAAACGGTAAGGACCGATCCGGTCACGTCATTGGGGCGATAGGTGGTGCAGCCTTTGCACCCCTGATCCCAGGCCTGCATGTAGACATCTTTGAACGCGTCAAAACTGATGTCCTCAGGGCAGTTGATCGTTTTCGAAATCGAACTGTCGATCCATTTCTGTGCTGCGGCCTGCATCTTGACGTGATCCGACGGGGACAGCGTCTGCGCATTCACGAAAAACTCCGGCAGGTCCTTGTCGCCAAACTTGTCGCGCCACATCTGCACGGCATAGTCCACGACTTCTTCTTCGGTACGCGAGCCATCCTTCTGCAACACCTTACGCGTGTAGGCGTAGGCAAAAACCGGCTCGATCCCCGACGACACGTTCCCAGCATAGAGAGAGATCGTGCCCGTCGGCGCGATCGAGGTCAGCAAAGCGTTACGGATCCCATGCGCGCGGATTTCATCGCGCACATCGTCATCCATCTGCTGCATCGTACCGCTGGCGAGGAACTTCTCGGCATCGAACAAGGGAAACGCCCCCTTCTCCTTCGCCAACTGCACCGAGGCCAGATACGCGGCGCGGGCGATCGCGTGCAACCAGCGCTCGGTCTGACGCGCCGCCTCGTCAGAGCCATAGCGCAGGCCCAACATCAACAGCGCATCTGCCAGACCTGTCACACCCAGCCCGATGCGGCGCTTAGCCTGCGCCTCAGCCTCCTGCTCGGGCAGAGGGAATTTTGACGCGTCCACCACATTGTCCATCATGCGCACAGCAGTGGAGACCAACTCTTTCAAAGCATCCTCGTCCAGATGCGCGGCGTCATCGAAAGGCTCGGCCACCAACCGGGCCAGATTGATCGACCCCAACAGGCATGCGCCATAAGGCGGCAGAGGTTGCTCGCCACAGGGGTTAGTCGCGGCAATCGTTTCGACATAGCTCAGGTTGTTGGCCGCGTTGATGCGGTCGATGAAGATCACGCCCGGCTCGGCATAGTCATAGGTCGCCTGCATGATCTTGTTCCACAGGTCCCGCGCTTGAACGGTGTGATAGACCTTGCCACCGAACACCAGCTCCCACGGGCCGTCGGCCTTGACGGCCTCCATGAACGGGTCAGTAACCAGCACCGACATGTTAAACATGCGCAGACGCGCCGGGTCAGACTTGGCAGTGATGAACTGTTCGATATCCGGGTGATCGCAGCGCATCGTCGCCATCATCGCGCCCCTGCGCGAGCCTGCGGACATGATCGTGCGGCACATTGCGTCCCAGACATCCATGAACGACAAAGGCCCCGATGCATCCGCAGCGACCCCTTTCACATCCGCCCCGCGGGGACGGATGGTCGAGAAATCATAGCCGATCCCCCCACCCTGCTGCATGGTCAGCGCGGCCTCTTTCAGCATATCGAAAATGCCGCCCATGCTGTCGGGCACGGTGCCCATGACGAAGCAGTTGAACAGGGTCACCTGCCGCGCGGTGCCCGCGCCTGCGGTGATGCGTCCAGCGGGCAGGTATTTGAAATCCTCCAGCGCGACGTAGAACTTTTCTTCCCAATGCGTCGGGTCAGCCTCAACCCGCGCCAGATCGCGCGCGATACGTCTCCAGCTGTCCTCGACCGTCTGGTCGATGGGCGTGCCATCCGCCTGTTTAAAGCGGTATTTCATGTCCCAGATCTGCTCGGCGATGGGGGCGGCAAAGCGGCTCATTGGTGATTCCTATTCAGCTGCGAGGCATACAAGATAGACCAAATTGGTCACCTAGCGCTACTATGACTTGATGCAATAGGCCGTTAACCCTACCTTCTTAAGCAATTCCTTTGTGGCGACTCTGTGGGTAAACTGTGGATAAATTCGTAAACCTCGTCAAACTTTCGGTCGGGTCAGAGAGCGTTGACACGCTGATGGCGTGGCAGGACAGCCGCAAGCCGCTTTATGCAGATGGTTGCCCGCGCCACGTGACGCGCATGTGGCCCAAGCGCGAGGCCGAGATCCTGGACGGAGGTTCGATCTATTGGGTGATCAAAGGCGTGATCCAATGCCGCCAGCGCATCCTGCGCCTTGATGAGGTACGCGGTGAGGACGGCATCCGTCGCTGCGCCATTGTTCTCGACCCCGAGTTGCATCGCACCCAGAACGCTCTTAAGCGCCCCTTTCAGGGATGGCGCTATCTGAAGCCCGAAGACACCCCAGCCGATCTTCCAAAATCGCGTGAGCAGGACGACGCCCTGCCTGACGATCTGAACCGCGCTCTGGCCGAAATCGGCATATTGTAGTCAGCGCAGGCGATCCAAAAGCTCGGACAGAACCGCTTTGTCGCCAGCATCGTAGCTCGCCACACGGCTGCGCCACAGGGTCGCTTGCGATTGCAGGATGAGACCGTCCGAGAGGATCTTCAGGTGATTGGCCCGCAGTGTTTCACCGGTCGAGGTGATATCGGCAACGGCCTCGGCCGTTTCGTTCATCACGGTGCCTTCAGTCGCGCCCTGGCTGTCAACCAGAGCATAGTCGGCCACCCCGGCATCGGTCAGAAACTCACGAACCAAACGGTGGTACTTGGTCGCAATCCGCAGCCGGTGACCATGTGTTCTGCGGAACGCAGCGGCGGCTGCATCCAGATCGTCCAGCGTATCCACATCCACCCAACAAGCAGGCGTGGCGATGATCAGATCCGCCTTGCCAAAACCAAGCGCGGCAACCTCTTCAACTTGCTGTTCCCAGCGCGGCAGCTTTTCCTGCACAAGGTCAACACCCGTGACCCCCAGGTGAATACGACCCGCGGCCAGCTCACGCGGGATTTCACCCGCTGACAGCAGGATCAACGAGACATCATCGATCCCCTCAACCTTGCCCGCATATTCCCGGTCCGACCCACTGCGCGACAGAGTGATGCCGCGCTTTTCGAACCACGAGAAAGTCTTCTCCATCAACCGGCCCTTCGAGGGCACGCCCAGTTTCAGGCTCATTGTGCGTCCTCCTCGATCTCGAGCATCAGGTCGGGGCGGATGACACCGCCAACAGCCGGAATTTCTTCGCCATTGCCCAACTGCCGGGTCAGCGCATCATAGCGCCCGCCAGTCGCGATCGGAGGCAGATCAGGGCGGCCTTCGGCGTAGAAGCCAAAGACGAACCCGTCGTAGTACTCCATCGAGGTCCGGCCATACGCAGCCTCAAAATCCAACCGCTCAACATCCACACCCCGCGCCTGCATCGCTGAGATCCGGGCTTCAAGCCGATCAAGCGCTTGCGTGATCTGCGGCAGGTCGACCGCCACATCGCGCAGCTGTTCCAGCGCAAATGGCATGGTCTCGCGCACATTCAAAAGCGTCTCCAACCCGGCCAGTTCGTTGTCTGAGATGGGCGGCGTGTCGCGATCTTCACGTAAAGCTTCGATCCGCGCCTCGATCTCGGAGGCACGGCGCTTACCGATCATCGGAATGTCGTTGTCCAAAGGGTCTGCGGCATTCAGCAACTCGTCGCGCCCTTCGGGGCCGGGTTTGCGACCTGCAAACCGATCCAGAAGAATGCGGAACCGGCGGGGGCGCCACAGATGCCGCATCAGAGCGGTCTTGCGACGCTCGGTCGTGCGAAGGCCCTCGACGGCTGCGGTCAGAATTCCGATATCCCCGGTCGCCGCCCGCAAAGGCAGACCCCGCAACTGCAACGCAAACAGCGAGAACACCTCGGCGTCCGCGCCGGATGGATCGTCGCGATCAAAGACCTCATAGCCCACCTGGATATATTCATTCGACCGGTCCGGGTCATGCTCCTGACGGCGAAAGACCTCTCCGGAATAGGTATAGCGCGCGGGTTCTGCGCCGTCGCTCATGTGCATCTGCACCACCGGCAGAGTGAAATCCGGGCGCAGCATCTGCTCGCCCCGCAGGGCGTCCGACGTGACATAAGCACGTCCGCGGATGTCTTCGCCGTAGAGGTCCAGCAGTGTCTCGGCCGGTTGCAGCAGAGGCGTATCGACCACCTGCGCACCTGCCGCCTCGAACCGGACGCGCATCATCGCGGCGCGGGCCTGTATCTTGGAACGGTTGGCCATGGCTCAGTCCTGACTGTCCAGAATTTCACGGACCTTTGCGATCAGATCACCGCGCGGCACTTCGAATTGGCTGGGACGTTCTTTCCATTCCTCCAGCGTGGCACTTTCGGCGATTTTGGCGCCAAGGATCAGGTCTTTGATCTGAACGATGCCATTGGCCTTCTCGTCACCCCCTTCGATCACCGCGATGGGAGAATTCCGTTTGTCCGCATATTTCAGCTGATTGCCGAAGTTCTTCGGATTGCCCAGGTAGACTTCGGCCCGGATACCGGCATTCCGCAGCTCAGCCACCATCGCCTGATAGTCAGCCATACGGTCGCGATCCATGACAGTGACGACCACAGGACCTGTTGCCTGCGCGCTGAGACGCCCCTTCTCGCGCAGAGCGGCCAACAGGCGATCGACACCGATGGAGACACCAGTTGCAGGCACCTCCTGCCCGGTGAAGCGCTTGACCAGATCGTCGTAACGACCACCACCTGAGACGGAACCGAACTGCCGCTTGCGGCCTTTTTCGTCGAAAATCTCAAAGGTCAACTCGGCTTCATAAACCGGGCCGGTGTAGTAGCCGAGACCGCGTACTACCGACGGGTCGATCTCGATCCGGTCCGAACCGTAGCCGCCCGCATCCAGCAGCGAACCGATCTGTTCCAGTTCTGCAATGCCGTCTGCACCGATCTTGCTGTCGCCAACCGCAGCACGCAGGTTCGCGAGCGTTCCGGCGGTATCAGCAGCTTTGGAGGTCAGGAAAGCAAGCACCGGTTCGGCCTGATCTTCGCTCAGGCCCACACCGTCGATAAACGCACCCGAGGCATCCAGACGGCCCTTGGTCAACAGCTCTCGGACACCGGCCTCACCGACCTTGTCGAACTTGTCGATGGTGCGCAGAACGTTGTCGCGGGCGGCGGCGTCTTCGCCCAGACCCATCGCTTCAAGCACACCGTTCAGAACCTTGCGGTTGTTGACGCGCACAAGGTAATCGCCGCGCGGAATGCCGACGGTCTCCAGCGTGTCTGACAGCATCGCGCAGATCTCGGCATCCGCAGCCATCGAGGCGGTGCCGACAGTGTCCGCATCGCACTGATAGAATTGACGATACCGCCCCGGACCCGGCTTTTCGTTGCGCCAGACCGGACCCATCGCGTAGCGGCGGTAAGGCGTCGGCAGGTCGTTGCGGTGCTGCGCATAGACGCGGGCCAGAGGCGCGGTCAGGTCATAGCGCAAGGCCATCCAATCTCCGTTGCCGCCTTCGTCAAATTCCTGCCATGCGAACACGCCTTCGTTCGGGCGATCCACGTCGGGCAGGAACTTGCCCAGCGCCTCGACGGTCTCGACCGCGCTGCTCTCCAAAGCGTCGAACCCATACCGATGATAGACGCCCGCAATCGTCCGCAGCATCTCGGTGCGCTGCGTGACTTCCTCGCCGAAATAGTCTCGGAACCCTTTCGGCGTTACGGCCTTGGGGCGGGGCTGTTTCTTGGGCTTGGCCATCGGGGGCGTCCTTCACGGGTCATGTTCCGCGCGCGGTCTATCCCATGGCCCGCATCGGGGCAAGGCGCGCTTTCGCTGGTCTTGGCTTTGCTGACCCGCTATGACCGTCCCTGAAGGAGACCCCAATGCAGCATCTGGAAGAACAGATCGCCCATATGACCCGCACGGTCGAAGAGCTGAACACCGTCGTCACACGCCAGCAATCCGAGATCGACCGCCTGACCCGCCGCGTCGAAATGCTGCTGCAGCGCGAGGCCGAACGGCCGCAGGAAGGCTCGGGCGGGGTCGTGTTTGGAGACGAACGCCCGCCGCATTATTGAGACAGATTTCGATGTTGCTGCCTGCTTTTCCGGTTCTTGCTGGTCACATCCAATACTAATCACTGGGTTACCTTCCGAAATCTTGTTGGTAGGCTAATACTTTAACATCAGTTCACTGGCAGGAGACGTTCATTGGCCGACAAACTTGCTCTTGTCACAGGTGCCGCGCGTGGCATCGGGCTGGCGACAACAAAACTGTTTCTACAAAACGGCTGGAACGTTGCGATGATCGATCGTGACTCTGAGGCGCTTTCTCTTGCCGCAAAGGATCTAGACGGTGCGGTTGCGTTCGTCGCGGACGTTTCAGATCAAAATCAGGTTGTTAGCCTGGTCAAGGCCGTTCTCACCGAGTTCAATCGCATTGATGCTGTGGTGAACAACGCGGGTGTCGCAGATTTCGGACCAATTGAAGAACACGATTTCGAGGTGTGGCGTCGCGTTATGGAAACCAACCTTGATGGCGTGTTTCTGGTATCCCAGGCGACTATACCGGCCCTTCGCAAAAGCCGCGGTGCTATCGTCAACATCGCATCGATTTCGGGACTGAGGGCCAGCACACTTCGGATAGCATACGGAACGTCTAAGGCGGGCGTCATCCACCTGACCAAGCAACAAGCCGCCGAACTAGGAGAATTCGGTATACGCGCCAATTGTGTGTGTCCAGGCCCGGTCCGTACCAAGCTTGCGATGGCAGTCCACTCGCCCGAAATCATCGCCGCATATCATGACGCTATCCCACTGAACAGATACGGTTCGGAGGATGAGATCGCGCAAGTGATCTATTTCCTTTGTTCGGACAAAGCCAGCTACGTCACGGGTCAGGTGATCGCGTCCGATGGCGGGTTCGAAAGCACTGGCGTGGGTTTACCGGCTCTAAGATCAAGCAACTGAAATTCGGCCACGATTTGCCCGCGTCGGGACGCTAAATAGAGTATCCAGGCTCACAACCCCAGCGACGCTTTCACCGCGTTGTCGACGACCCCGCCTAGAAGGGCGTTTTTATCCGCAGCACAGCCCTCAGACAGAGCGGCGATGAACGCTTCGCGTAGTTGCGCTTTGTCTTCATCCGTGGCGGCGTGGTCTTCGATATTGATCTGACGATTATAGAGCGACAGGGCCGTCATCTTGCCCACGACCTCAACAACAAAGGCCTCATCCCCGTCCGCCTCTTCGGCGATTGAGGCGCAGGTGTAGTGCATGACAGGCAAGGCATCCTGCACCATCTGCTGAGCGGCTTCGTCGGCCAAAGCAAACACCGGAGTCACCAAAAGTGATACCAACACAACAGGCTTGAGAGTTTTCATCCGCATCGCAATCACTTCCAGTTGTGTCCGATAATCGCACCGGCCACACCGCCGATTGCCGCGCCCTTGCCGTCACCGATCAGGGCCCCAACTCCGGCGCCGATCAACGCACCTTCGATTGTCTGCTTCTTCTTTTTGTCGTCCGCAAAAGCCGCAGTCGCCACGGAAAGCGAGATCGCCCCCGCCAATACCAACGCTTTGGAGCCCATAGCTGAAAGAGCCAAACCCTAACCCTCCTGTTTCATTTGTCACAGAATGTGCAGTTACAGCCTAGCCGGGGGACATCGCTGTGGCAATAAAGCCGGGATCAGACCTCTTCCACTGACAGAACGCCATCCAGCGACTTGATCGCGCCTTTGATCTGCGGGTTGATCGGGAAGTCCTGCCCCAGATCCATCTCGACATCGCCCGGCAGTCCTGGGTCCATCAGGCACAGCTGGATCGGCCCTTTTGCAGCCCCCTTCGCAGCGCTGGCGGCATCCGCCAGCACGCTTGCCACTGTGGGCAGCACCTGCGGCTGATCGACGAATATGCGCAGGCCGGTCGCACCCGCCTCGGCCACAACCGAATCTACCGGACCAACCGAACGACCCAGAAGTTTCAGCTGATCTGCCTCCATCGTCGCCTCGGCGGTCAGAACCACCTGCGCGCCCGTCTCAAGATATTCGCGCGATTTCTCCAGCGTTTCCGAGAACAGCGTGACCTCATACGCACCAGTCGGGTCCGAAAGCTGCGCAAAGGCAAAGCGGTTGCCGCGGGCCGATTTCCGTTCCTGCCGGCCGGCAACAACCCCGGCCATCTTCGCGATCAGAGGGCCAGAGCGCGCCTTTTCCGTCACCTCATCCAAGGTCAGCACCTGTTTGCGTTTCAGTGCAGGCATGTAGTCGTCCAGCGGATGGCCCGACAGGTAGAAACCGATGGCTTTGAACTCTTCGCTCAGGCGTTCAGCAGGCAGCCAATCCGGCGTCGGCGACAGGCGCGGTTCGGGTAGGTCGTCCCCCGCCTCGCCAAACAATGACACCTGGTTCGAGTTCTTCTGTTCGTGGATCGCCGCCGAATACTGCACTAGCGGATCGAGGCTTTCGAACACGCGGCGGCGGTTCTTGTCTAGTTCATCAAAGGCCCCGGCCCGTGCCAGCATCTCCAACGGGCGCTTGCCGACCTTTTTCAGATCAACCCGGCGCGCGAAGTTGAACAGGTTGACAAAGGGTTTATCACCCCGACCATCAACCACAAGGCTCATCGCCTCGACACCCACGTTTTTCAACGCGCCCAGCGCATAGACAAGATGCCCATTGTCCACATCAAACGTGGCCTGAGAGCGGTTCACACAAGGCGGGATGTAAGGCAGGTCCAGCCCCTTGCGGACCTCTTCAAAGTAAACGGCCAGTTTATCGGTCAGGTGGATATCGCAGTTCATGACGCCCGCCATGAACTCAACCGGATGGTTCGCCTTCAACCAGCCGGTCTGATAGCTGACCACCGCATAGGCGGCCGCGTGGGATTTGTTGAAGCCGTAGTTGGCGAATTTCTCCAGCAGGTCGAACACCTCGGAGGCTTTCTTGGCATCCACACCATTCTCTGCGGCGCCCTTTTCGAATTTCGGGCGTTCGGCATCCATCGCCTCTTTGATCTTCTTACCCATAGCGCGGCGCAGCAGGTCAGCGCCGCCGAGGGAATACCCGGCCATCACCTGAGCGATTTGCATCACCTGTTCCTGGTAGACGATGATGCCCTGCGTTTCCTCAAGGATATAATCGATCAGCGGATGCACGGATTCGATTTTCCGCAACCCGTTTTTGACCTCACAATAGGTCGGGATGTTCTCCATCGGACCGGGGCGATAGAGCGCCACAAGGGCCACGATATCCTCGATACAGGTAGGTTTCATGCGCTTGAGCGCGTCCATCATGCCCGAGGATTCCACCTGGAACACCGCCACTGTCTTGGCCGCGGAATAGAGCTTGTATGTCGGCTCATCATCCAGCGGGATGGCGTTGATCTGGTTCTCGGCCCCTTCAGCTGGTTCATAGAGCTCGGTCCCGTCCGCCGCGACATGCAGAGGCCGCCCGGATTTGAAGATCAGATCCATCGCGTTCTGGATCACGGTCAGCGTTTTCAGACCCAGAAAGTCGAACTTCACCAACCCGGCCTGTTCCACCCATTTCATATTGAACTGGGTCGCAGGCATGTCGGACCGAGGGTCCTGATAGAGCGGCACTAGCGCATCCAACGGCCGGTCGCCGATCACCACACCCGCCGCGTGGGTCGAGGCGTTCCGCAACAGCCCTTCAACCTGTTGGCCATAGTTGAGCAAACGCTCCACCACCTCTTCATTCCGCGCTTCTTCGCGCAGGCGCGGCTCATCCTTCAGGGCCTTTTCGATTGAGACGGGTTTAACCCCCTCAACCGGGATCATCTTGGACAGCCGGTCGACTTGCCCATAAGGCATCTGCAAAACCCGCCCGATGTCACGCACGGCAGCCTTTGACAGCAACGCACCAAAGGTGATGATCTGCCCCACCTTGTCACGCCCATATTTCTGCTGCACGTAGCGGATCACCTCTTCCCGGCGGTCCATACAGAAATCGATGTCGAAGTCGGGCATCGAGACCCGCTCGGGGTTCAAGAACCGTTCGAACAGCAAGCTGTAGCGCAACGGATCAAGGTCAGTGATCGTTAGGGCATAGGCTACCAGAGACCCCGCACCCGAGCCTCGACCCGGTCCTACCGGAATATCATGATCCTTGGACCATTGGATAAAGTCGGCAACGATCAGGAAGTAGCCGGGGAATCCCATGCCTTCGATGATCCCCAGCTCAAAATCCAGACGTTCCTGATATTCCTCGGGCGTCACCGCATGAGGGATCACGGCCAGACGTTTCTGCAGACCCTCATTCGCAATGCGGCGCAGTTCGGCCACTTCATCATCGGCAAATTTGGGCAGTATGGGATCACGACGATAGGCCATAAAGGCGCAACGGCGCGCGATCTCGACCGTGTTCTCGATGGCCTCGGGCAAATCTGCAAACAGGGTCACCATTTCCTGCTGCGACTTGAAAAAATGCTGCGCGGTCAGACGGCGGCGACCGGCTTGCTGATCGACATAGGCCCCCTCGGCGATACAGATCAGCGCATCATGCGCCTCATACATATCCGAGGTTGGAAAATAGACGTCATTGGTGGCGACCAGAGGCAGGTTCTTCGCATAGGCCATCTCGACATGACCGCGCTCGGTCAGGCGCTCGGCCTCAGGCTGGCCGTCCTCGCCCGGATGGCGTTGCAGTTCGATATACAAACGATCCGGGAACATCCCCGCCAACCGGTCGACCAGAGCCTCAGCCGCAGGGCGCTGACCTTGCTGCAGCAACATTCCCACTGGGCCTTCTGGTCCACCAGTCAAACAGATCAGACCCTCCGACCGATCCGCCAGCTCCTCCAACGTGACCTGCGGCAACTGCCCGCCTTTGTCCACATAGAGGCAGGAGCTCAGCTTCATAAGGTTCTCATACCCAACCTCGGACTGCGCCAGCAGCACCAGAGGCGCAGGCGCTTTCGGCTTCTCACCGGGTTGCGGCTGCACATAGGTCAGATCGACCTGACACCCCATGATCGGCTGAATCCCGGCCCCGCTGGCGGTGACTGAAAACTCCAGCGCCGAGAACATCGAGTTGGTGTCGGTCACCGCAACGGCGGGCATCTCTGCCTTCTCGCAAAGGCCGGGCAGTTTTTTCAGCCGCACAGCGCCTTCCAGCAGGGAATATTCAGTGTGAACGCGAAGGTGAATGAATCGAGGGGTACTGCTCATACCCCGCACGCTATCCCAGTCAGCAGCGACGAAAAAGCGGGAACCGACTCTGTGGACTGCTTAAAAAATCAGCAGCGATTATTCTGATTTTTTAGAAGGTGCTTCGGGTCAGACTCAGCACCGCTTCAAAAATGGTCTTTATTTACAAGTGCCTGACTTCTAAACAACTGCAATATTCACAGGTCGTTCCGGTCCAATGGTGCATCATATAGGCAGTTTTTCTTGCCAGATAAGGTGCGCTGTTTCTAACATCTGACGGCAAGCACTTCGCCCGCCACTCTTTCTACGTCGCATCGAAGGAGGGCCCAACGGGCGCAACCGGGTAAGGCGACGGGTTTCACGAATGGACATCACGTTTCTTCTGAACGGAGAGACAGTGCAGCTGTCGGATGTTAGTCCGACGGTCACCCTGCTGGACTGGCTGCGCGAAGATCGCGGCCTGACCGGCACCAAAGAAGGCTGCAACGAAGGCGATTGCGGCGCCTGCACCGTGATGGTCACCGAAGAGGGCAGCGCCAAGGCCCTGAACGCATGCATCCTGTTCTTGCCCCAACTGCACGGCAAAGCCGTCCGCACCGTCGAGGGCGCAAGCGGCCCAAACGATGAACCTCATCCGGTCCAGAGCGCAATGGTTGACCTGCACGGCTCACAATGCGGCTTCTGCACCCCCGGCTTTGTGATGTCGATGGTTGCCGGTCACGCAAATGGTGCAACCGACCACGACACCCAACTGGCCGGCAACCTGTGCCGCTGCACCGGCTACGCCCCGATCATCCGCGCCGCGAAAGCCGCCGAAGCGCAGCCCGTCCCGCAATGGATCACCGACGACCATTCCTTCTCTTGTTCAAAAATACCTCGGGGGGAGGCCACAGGCCAGGGGGCAGAGCCCCCCTTCCTCCCCACGTCATCCGACGAATTGGCGGAAGTCTATGCACGGCACCCCAACGCGACACTCATCGCCGGTGCAACCGATGTCGGCCTTTGGGTCACCAAGCAACTGCGTGAGCTTGACCCGGTGATCTTCCTCAACGGCTGCGAAGACCTCAAACAGATCACAATCACCGACGACGAAATCCGCTTCGGGGCAATGGTCGACATGAACCGGATGGGCGAGGCTATTGCTGATCTCCACCCCTCCTACGCCGAAATGATCCGTCGCTATGCCAGTGTCCAAGTGCGCCATGCAGCCACCGTCGGAGGCAACATCGCCAACGGCTCGCCCATCGGGGACAACCCGCCTGCGCTGATCGCTTTGGGTGCAACTCTACACCTTCGCAAAGGCGACGCCCGCAGGTCCCTTCCTTTGGAAGAGTTCTTCATCGACTACGGCAAACAAGACCGCGCGCCCGGCGAGTTTGTCGAGGCCGTCAGTTTCCCGCGTCAGGCGGATCGACTGAAGGCTTACAAACTCAGCAAACGGTTCGATCAGGATATCTCGGCCGTGTGCGGGTGTTTCAATATCACCGTGTCGGACGGCACCGTCACCGCAGCGCGCATTGCGTTTGGTGGTATGGCGGGCACTCCGAAACGGGCAACCCATGTCGAGGCCGCACTGATCGGCAAACCCTGGACGCGCGAGGTGATCGACGCCGCGCTGCCCAGCTTTGCCGAGGATTATTCACCACTCACGGACATGCGCGCCTCGGCAACTTATCGGTTGGAGACCGCCAAAGCGATGCTGGAACGGTATTTCCTGGAAGATCAGGGCGAAGTGACAGACGTGCTGAAGGTGACGGCATGAGCGTGACCAAACCCCTCCCCCACGACGCGGCCCCGCTGCATGTGGCCGGTGCCGCACGTTATGTGGATGACATCCCGACGCCAAAGGGCACCCTGCATCTGGCCTTTGGTCTGAGCCCGATTGCCAAAGGTACAATCAGTGCGATGGACCTGTCGGCAGTGAAAGCTGCGGATGGCGTGGTGCAGGTGATGACGGCCGAGGATCTGCCTTTTGCCAACGATGTCTCTCCTTCGATACATGATGAACCGCTGCTGTCGGATGGTACGGTGCACTATATCGGTCAGCCGGTGTTTCTGGTCGTCGCCACCAGCCATCTCGCCGCTCGCAAGGCCGCGCGGTGGGGCAAAATCGACTATGTCGAAGACACCCCGATCCTGACCATCGAAGACGCTCTGGCCGCCGACAGCCGGTTCGAGGATGGCCCCCGCATCTACGCCAAGGGCGACGCAGACGCCGCAATCGCTAGCGCGCGCCATATCATTGAAGGAAGCTTCGAGCTTGGCGGGCAAGAGCATTTCTACCTTGAAGGTCAGGCGGCCTTGGCCGTGCCGAATGAAGGCGCGGATATGCTGGTCCACAGTTCAACTCAGCACCCGACTGAGATCCAGCACAAGGTGGCCGATGCACTGGGCGTTCCCATGCACGCGGTTCGGGTTGAGACTCGTCGGATGGGCGGCGGGTTCGGTGGCAAGGAAAGTCAGGGCAACGCTTTGGCCGTGGCTTGTGCTATCGCCGCGCGCGTAACCGGCAAGGCCTGCAGGATGCGCTATGACCGCGATGATGACATGATCATCACCGGCAAACGCCACGCGTTCCGCATTTCCTACAAGGCCGGGTTCGATGAAAACGGCCACATTCAGGGCGTCTCGTTCCTGCACCACGCGATTTGCGGCTGGGCGCAGGACCTGTCTCTGCCCGTCGCCGACCGTGCGATGCTGCATTCGGACAACGCCTACCTGCTGCCCAATGCGCGGATCGAAAGCCACCGGCTGAAGACCAACACCCAATCCGCTACCGCCTATCGCGGGTTCGGGGGCCCTCAGGGTATGGTCGGGGTCGAACGCGTGATGGACCACGCCGCGCATGCGCTGGGTCTGGACCCGGTCGAACTGCGCCGCCGTAACTACTACGAACCCGCCCACAAGGTTGCTGAGGCGGCACCGGCGGAAAAACCATTGGGGCACCCTGACCCGCATGAAGACCTGACAAGCCGGGGCGCAGTTGAGATGGGCGATGCGCCCATGCGCCCTCTGCCTGCAGGCGGAAACACCACGCCCTACGGTATGGAGGTAAGCGATTTCGAACTGCATGGCATCACCGAAGCTCTGCTAAAATCCAGCGACTATGCCGCGCGTAAAGCGGCTGTCGAAAAGTGGAATGCAGAGAATAGCGTGATCAAGAAGGGTATCGCCTTCTCTCCGGTCAAGTTCGGGATTTCATTCACGCTGACCCACCTCAATCAAGCAGGTGCGTTGGTGCATGTGTATCAGGACGGCTCGGTCCATCTGAACCATGGCGGCACCGAGATGGGACAGGGCCTGTTCCAGAAAGTCGCACAGGTCGCTGCGTCGCGCTTTGGCATTCCGCTGGAGATGGTCAAGATCACCGCGACTGATACGGCCAAAGTGCCCAACACCTCGGCCACGGCGGCGTCTTCGGGCAGCGACCTGAACGGCATGGCGGTCAAAGCCGCCTGCGACACGATCCGCGACCGCATGGCCGACTATCTGGCCGAGCGTCATCAGGCCGACCCCTCGGCAGTCACCTTCGCGGATGGGTATGTGTCGATCGGCGAAGAACGTTACACCTTCGCCGAAGCCGCAGCACTGGCCTATCAGGGCCGCATAAGCCTGTCGGCAACGGGTTTCTACAAAACGCCCAAGATCGAATGGGACCGGATCGCAGGCCGGGGGCGTCCGTTCTTTTACTTCGCCTATGGGGCCTCGGTGACCGAGGTGGCCGTGGACACGCTGACCGGCGAGAACCGCATACTGCGCACCGATATCCTGCATGACGCAGGGGCCTCGCTGAACCCGGCGCTCGATATCGGACAGGTCGAAGGCGGCTACGTTCAAGGCGCAGGCTGGCTGACGACCGAGGAGCTGGTCTGGGATGGTAAGGGCAATTTGCGGACACACGCGCCCTCGACCTACAAGATCCCTGCCTGCTCGGACCGGCCCGACATCTTCAACGTATCACTTTGGGATGGCGAGAACCGCGAGGATACGATCTATCGCTCGAAAGCGGTGGGTGAGCCGCCCTTCATGCTGGGTATATCGGCGTGGTTGGCCCTATCGAACGCGGTCGCAGCCTGTGGTGAAAGCTATCCGGCGCTGGATGCACCCGCTACGGCCGAAGAAGTCTGGCGCGGCGTCCAGCGGATGAAAGGAGGCATCTGATGGGCTTCGACCTGGATGCTTTGAGGGAGGCGGTCAAATCCCACGAACAGGTGACTCGCGTGGTCATCGCCGCAATCAAGGGCTCGTCCCCACGTGAGGTTGGTGCCGCGATGTTGGTCTGGAAAAACGGGCAAAGCGGAACGATCGGCGGTGGCACGTTGGAGTTTCAGGCCGCCGAAGCCGCGCGGTCCCAATCCGCCCCCACCCGCCTGACCCATCACGCGCTTGGCCCCGAGTTGGGCCAATGCTGCGGCGGTGCAGTTTCACTGTTCAGCGAGGTCTTTGATCAAAAGGCGGTTGAAGCACTCGACGACACGGTCATAGCGCGGTCCGCTTCTGCAGGCGAAATGCCTCTCTCCGTGAAACGGTTGCTGACAACTGCGCGCGGTCAGGGGATCGCCCCCGAACCGCAGCTGATCGACGGCTGGATGGTTGAGCCGGTTCACAAGCCAACCCGAAACCTGTGGATCTGGGGTGCGGGACATGTAGGTCGAGCACTGGTGGACGTGCTGTCTCCCCTGCCCGACATCGCGATCACCTGGGTCGACACCGGGCCTGAACGCTTCCCGGCCTCGGTCCCAGCAGGTGTCACCACAGTTCCAGCGACCAAACCAGCCAAGCTGGTTCGCCATGCACCGCCCAATGCCGAGCATCTTGTGCTGACTTATTCACACAATCTGGACTTGGAACTATGCAACCAGCTGCTTTCGCATGATTTCCGCTTTGCGGGGCTGATCGGCTCGGCTACGAAATGGGCGCGATTCCGGTCGCGGCTGGCAGCTCTGGGGCATGCGCCTGAACAGATCAGCCGGATCACCTGCCCAATCGGCGATCCCGCTCTGGGCAAACACCCGCAAATGATCGCCGTTGGCGTCGCCGCGCAGCTTCTGCGTCCGGCCCAACAGACTGAGTTGAAGAAGGACCTGAGCGCGTGACCACTCCACTCTTAAGCCTGCAAGGGCTGACCAAGGCCTATCCCGGCGTCGTGGCCAATGATCAGGTGTCGTTCGACATCGGCGAAGGCGAAGTACATGCGCTGTTGGGCGAAAACGGCGCAGGGAAATCCACGCTGGTCAAGATGATCTATGGGCTGGTGAAGCCGGACAGCGGCACCATGATGTTGCGCGACCAACCCTTTGCCCCAGCGGAACCCCGCGCGGCTCGGGCGGATGGGATTGCGATGGTGTTCCAGCACTTCTCACTGTTCGACGCGCTGAACGTGGCTGAGAATATTGCGTTGGGGATGGAAAACCCACCGCCGATGGGCGATCTGGCCTCGCGGATTCGCGAAGTGTCCGAGACCTACGGCTTGCCTTTGGACCCGTACCGCACGGTCGGCGATCTGTCTGCGGGAGAGCGTCAGCGCGTCGAGATCATCCGCTGCCTACTGCAAGACCCCAAGCTGCTGATCATGGACGAACCAACCAGCGTGCTGACCCCGCAAGAGGTCGAAATCCTGTTCGAGACGCTGAACAAATTGCGGTCTGAGGGCACCTCGATCCTCTATATCTCGCATAAACTCGAAGAAATTCGCACGCTGTGTGACCACGCCACGATCCTGCGCCTGGGCAAGAATGTCGGCGAGTGCATTCCGGCCGAGACGTCCGCACGCGATATGGCCGAAATGATGGTGGGATCAACGTTGCAAACGCCGGAACGCTCAGGTCGTGAGTTCGGCGAGGTTGCGTTGGATGTCAGCGGTCTGTCGGTGCCATCACCTTCGGAGTTTGGAACGGCGCTGAAGAACGTCCATATGACGGTCCGCAAGGGTGAGGTTCTTGGCATCGGCGGTGTCGCTGGCAACGGTCAGGATGAGTTGCTGGGCGTGCTGTCCGGTGAGATTCAAACCCCTGCCGATGCGATCAAATTCAATGGTCAGCAGATCGGCAAACTCGGCCCGACCGCCCGCCGGAAACTGGGTGTGCTGACCGCGCCTGAGGAGCGTTTGGGCCATGCCGCTGCGCCGGATATGAGCTTGACCGAGAATGCTCTGCTGACCGGGTCGGTGCGCGAAGGTTTGGAGAACAAAGGGTTCCTCAAATGGTCCGAAACCAAAAGCTTCGCTGAAAAGATCATCAGCGCGTTTGACGTCAGAACGCCCGGCCCTGAAAACGCGGCACGGTCGCTGTCAGGCGGGAACCTGCAGAAATTCGTGATTGGTCGGGAAGTCTTGCAGAACCCTGAGGTGCTGGTGGTGAACCAACCGACATGGGGTGTGGATGCGGCGGCGGCTGCGTCGATCCGGCAGGCCATTCTGGATCTGGCGGCCAAGGGAACGGCGGTGATCTGCATCAGTCAGGACTTGGACGAGTTGATGGAGATCTCAGACAGTTTTGCGGCCCTGAACGAAGGGCGGTTGAGCGCGCCTCGGGAGACAACAGGCCTGACCGTTGATGAGATCGGCCTGATGATGGGCGGTGCCCATGGCATGGAGGTGGCGCATGTGTGATCTATCGCGTCGCCTACGGCGAGAGTATTGGAAAAAGACGAAGACGGGCGGGGAATAAGTACATGATTGTGTTGGAGAAACGGCCGCAACCGTCGAAAGCGTGGTCCTATGCGACCCCCGTGGTGGCGGTGATTGCCACGATGGTCTTCGGCGGCATCTTGTTCGCCATTCTGGGCAAAAACCCGATTGAGGCCATCGGCACCATCTTTTGGGAGCCCTTGTTCGGCGAGTTCGCATTTTACTACCGCCCGCAACTGCTGGTGAAAGGCGCGCCATTGGTGCTGATTGCGATCGGCCTGGCGTTGGGTTTCCGCGCCGGCATCTGGAATATCGGGGCCGAAGGGCAGTACATCATGGGTGCCATCTTCGGGGCCGGGGCCGGGCTGGCCTTTTATCCTCTGGACGCCTTTTACATCTTTCCGATCATGGTGATCGCAGGGGCCTTTGGCGGCTGGCTTTGGGCGATGATCCCGGCCTTTCTGAAGGTTCGTTTTGGCACAAACGAAATCCTTGTCTCGCTGATGCTGGTTTATGTGGCCGAGCAGATGCTGGCCTCGGTGTCTTTGGGCTTGCTCAAGAACCCCGAGGGGTTTGGCTTTCCCGGTTCGCGTAACCTGCAATCCTATGACAGCGCGCATAATGCCGAACTGATAGCCGGATCGGGGATGCACTGGGGTGTCGTGACGGCCCTCATTGCGGTGATCTTTTCCTATGTTCTTTTGAACCGGCACATGCTGGGCTTTCACATCCGTTTGACCGGTGAAGCTCCGCGTGCTGCAAAGTTTGCCGGTGTGAACCCTGCCCGCCTGATCCTGTTTTGTCTGGGCCTGTCCGGCGCTCTGGCCGGTCTGGCGGGGATGTTCGAAGTCTCGGGCCCCTCGGGCGTGGTCAGCATCGACTTTAACGTGGGCTATGGCTTCACCGCGATCATTGTGGCCTTCCTTGGCCGCCTGCACCCGGTGGGTATCCTGCTGGCCGGTGGCTTGATGGCGCTGACCTATATCGGCGGTGAAATCGCGCAGTCTCAGCTCGGCCTGCCTGCCGCTGCCATTCAGGTGTTCCAGGGGATGCTCCTGTTCTTCCTGCTGGCATTCGATCTTCTGACAAACTACCGCATCCGTGCGGCCCGTAGCGAGGTAGCGTAATGGATCTTGGTGAAATCAATCCCGTCCTTCTGGTCGCCTCGCTCATGGTTGCCGCGACCCCCTTGCTGCTGGCCGCGATCGGAGAGCTTGTTGTCGAGAAAGCAGGCGTTCTGAACCTCGGCGTTGAGGGCATGATGATCGTGGGCGCAATCAGCGGCTTTGCGATCTCAGTCGAGACCGGCTCGCCTTGGCTTGGCTTTATCGCGTCAGCGATCGGTGGGGCTGTACTGTCTCTGCTGTTCGTACTGCTGACGCAGGTTGCCTTGGCCAACCAGGTGGCCAGTGGCCTTGCACTAACGCTCTTCGGCCTTGGGTTCAGTGCCCTTTTGGGCCAAAGCTATGTGGGGGTCAAACCGCCGAGCATGGGGGATATTCATATCCCTCTGATCAGCGATATCCCTGTTATCGGGCCGATCTTCTTCCAGCATGACCCGATCCTCTATGTCGGCATCGCTTTGACGGCGGGTGTCTGGGCCACACTGAAATACACGCGCGTCGGTCTGATCCTGCGCGCGGTGGGTGAAAACCACGATGCGGCGCATGCGTTGGGCTACAAAGTCATCAAAATTCGCATCATGGCGATCCTGTTCGGTGGGGCATGCGCCGGGCTGGGCGGCGCCTATATCAGCCTGATCCGGGTCCCGCAGTGGACCGAGGGTATGACCGCCGGTGTCGGCTGGATCGCTCTGGCGCTAGTGGTGTTCGCCAGCTGGAAGCCATGGCGTGCCTTGCTGGGTGCCTATTTGTTTGGCGGCATCACCGTGTTGCAGCTTAATTTGCAGGCAGCGGGCGTTGCCATTCCTGTCGAGTATCTGGCAATGTCGCCCTACATCATCACGATCCTTGTGCTTGTGATCCTTTCGGCCGACAAGAGCAGCGCACCTGCCTCACTGGGCCGGATTTTCCACGCCTCGCACTAGGGGCCAACTGAACCAACTTGGGGAGTAACACATGAAATTCACGACACTTCTGGCAAGCGCCGCCATGGCGCTGGGTCTGGCCTCGGGGGCCATGGCTGCCGACGACAAGACCAAGGTCGGCTTCGTCTATGTCGGCCCGGTGGGCGACGGCGGCTGGACCTATGAACACAACAAAGGCCGCCTGGCGGTTGAGGAAGAGTTCGGCGACAAGGTTGAAACCGTCTTTGTCGAATCCGTTCCCGAAGGCCCGGATGCCGAGCGCGTCATGACGCAAATGGCGTTGGAAGGCGCTGACCTGATCTTCACCACCTCGTTCGGCTACATGGACCCGACCATTAACGTGGCGAAGAAATTCCCGAATGTGAAATTCGAACACGCCACCGGCTACAAAACCGCCGACAACGTCGCTGTCTACTCGGCCCGTTTCTATGAAGGCCGAGCCGTTCAGGGCCACATCGCGGGTAAGATGACCAAGTCGAACATCATCGGCTATATCGGTTCCTATCCGATCCCTGAGGTGATCCGTGGCATCAACTCGGCCTATCTGCATGCCAAGAAGGTGAACCCGGATGTCGAGTTCAAGATCGTCTGGGCCTACACTTGGTTCGACCCTGCAAAAGAGGCTGACGCCGCGACCGTTCTGATCGAACAGGGCGCAGACGTGATCCTGCAGCACACCGACTCGACCGCGCCTCAGGCGGCTGCGCAAGAGGCGGGCAATGTTGTCACGTTCGGCCAAGCCTCGGACATGAGCGAATACGCCCCATTCCCGCGCGTATCTTCGATCATCGATGACTGGGCACCCTACTACATCGCACGGACCAAAGCTGTCATGGATGGCACCTGGGAAAGCGCCAACACTTGGGACGGCATCCGCGAAGGCATGGTTGCAATCGGCGAGATCTCGGACGCGGTTCCCGCAGATGTCAAAGAAGAGGCTCTGGCGCTGAAAGCAGCCATGGCCGGGGGTGAATACCACCCCTTCACCGGCCCAATCAAAAAGCAGGACGGCAGCGACTGGCTGGCCGAAGGTGAGGTCGCAGATGACGGCACGCTGGCCGGCATGAACTTCTACATCGAAGGCCTGGAAGGCGAGATCCCGCAATAAGCTGCAGGGCGTATCGAAAAACCAAAGGCCCGCATTTAGCGGGCCTTTTTTGTTGGGGCTAAATTGCCCAGATCAAGGTCTGAACCGTCAGTGCCCCGTCAGCACCAAGGTGTTCACCGGCATCAGGATCAGACGTAACCGAAGGCCGGCCGCATGAACCACTCCAATCGTGTCGACCACATGCAGGAACGCCTTGTTCCAGAATCCAAGGCTTTCATCCTCTAGCTTGTGGTGGTTATCGGTATAGACATTCGCTAGACAGTTGCTGCCCGGAGGGATGTCATCCGCCATGCCCTTATACAGCGGCTCCATATACACCAGAATTGAGCCGGGCACTTTGTTGTGCTGGACGTCCCGCAACTCGTCCGTGGGTCGGATCTGACCCGAGGGGATGACGTCCTGCACCTCGACCACAACCATCGGGATCACCGTGAAGGGTTTGGTCATGCAGCCCAGCTCTCCAATCATGCCCGGTTTGATGACCTGAGCAGACATCTGGTTGAACGCAGCCTGAAAACGATCATGGCCCGAGTGCGACGGCACCAGAATACCCGCCGGGCGCAAAAGCGGGCTGACATAGTCTCCAACCTGCAGGCCGAACTGTTCGATCCGACCGGTAACGCCCGCGCTGATTACGGTCTTGTCCAGCTCGGTCAGGGCCGCATCCAGCTGCGCATTGGCACTGGCCAATTGGGCTGGGATAAGCTCCTCGATCTGCTGCACCACGGCAGCGCGCTGCGACTGGGCGGCGGTGACCTGTGCTTCGCGCTCGGCCACCAAATTCTCTAACCGCTCAATTTCGGCCAGACGCACCGCGCTGGAGCCTTCGTCGCGCAACGTGGTGTTACGCTCTAGGTCTTCGACCGATTGCGCCAAAGCAGCGCGCGCACCGGCGATCCCTGCATCCGCCTGCGCCAGATCCGTCTCGGCCACTTTTAGTGAGGCCTGAACCTGCGCGATTTGTGCATGGGCGGCCTGAACCTGCGCCTGTTGGGTGAAATCCTCGATCCGGAAAATCGGCTGGCCCGCGGTCACCGTATCGTTGTTGCTGACATAGACCTCGGACACCCGCCCGCCCAGTTGCGGCAGGATCGTGACCGTCCGGAAATACGAGGCCGCTGTGCTGGAGGCCGGGTGGAAGTAGAACAGCGTGGTGATCACGGACAGCGCCAGAATGGCACAGGTGGTCAGGCCCCAGCGTAGCTCGTACCACATGGTGAATAGGGTGATCTCATGCCCGATCCGCTTGCCTTGGACAAAGCGTCGGAACAGGAAATCCGGCAGCACCGTAATCAGGGCGCAGAGCATCGTTTCGATCATGGCTTACTGCTCCGACGTCGTAGAGGTTTGCGGTGCCGGAGGGGTCGGTTCAGCAGGTTCCTGAGGCGCAAGAGACTGTCCAAGGGAGCGAATGGCATCCGCTATGTTTCGCATCGGTGTTGCAAAATCGGGGAATTGGAACCCGGCAACCAGAACGGCGGCAACCCAGAAAATGCCGTTATGAGTAAACAGCGCCAACAGCGCCAAAATGCCCACCAACTGGAACTGAGGGTGATTGTTCTCATGCGCCATTTTCTCGGGCACCGAATGCAGCGTCAGATATCCGACACCAATCAATACAACCAGAACGACAAAAAACACGACCATTGCCGAAAAGAGGTAGTCGCTCCCATCGGCTGCAACGACATATTTTGGGATATGTCCCGTGGCCATAGGATGGAGGTCCGCTGCAGTCACCTTAATCTCCTTCTTTTCTATGATGCGTCTTTGGCCGGGTTGATCGCCAAATTCAAGCCTGCTTATAGTCTCCCGAAATCCAAGCATATTCTTATAACAAGCACCAAGACCCTTATGACATCTGCTTCATCACAATCCATCCCGGTCACCCTGCGATGATCGACTTTCTAATCATCGGCGGCGGCATCGCGGGCCTCAGCGCGGGCGCGCGTTTGTCTGCTCATGGCTCTGTCACAGTTCTCGAGGCCGAGGACGCTCTGGGCTATCACTCATCGGGTCGCTCGGCTGCGATGTTCGAGGAAAACTACGGCCCGCCCTCGGTGGTTGCGCTCAATCAGGCCGGGGTCGATTACCTGCGATCAGCGAACGAAGGCTATCTTACCCCCCGAGGCCTCATGCTGGTTGCAGGCCACGATCAGGCCGACCTGTTTGCCAAAGACGTCGAAGAGCTGAACGTACGCTCCATTTCGCCGCAGCAAGCCATCGACAAAGTCCCGATCCTGAACCCGGACGTCCTGGCCCACGCCGCTATCAGCGTCGACGCCTTCGACATTGACACCAACCGCCTGATGCAGGACTTCGCGCGCGTGATCCGACGCAATGGCGGCGCGGTCCTGACCCGCCAGGCCGTCACCGATATCCGCAAATCCGGCCATTGGGTCGTTATGGCGGGCGACGTGTTCGAGGCCCGAAACTTTGTCAACGCAGCCGGCGCTTGGGTGGATGAGGTCGCCGCCATGGCTGGTCTGCCGCCTATTGGCATCGTGCCGAAACGCCGCTCCATCGCGCGCATTCCCGCACCCGGAGGGCATGACGTATCCAACTGGCCCATGCTGATGGGTCCGGGGGAAGGTTGGTACGCCAAGCCTGATGCGGGGAAGTATCTGGTCTCGCCCTCCGAAGCCGAGCCGACAACGCCTCATGACGCCTATGCCGACGATATGGTTCTTGCAGAAGGTCTGGCGCGGTATGAGGCGATGGTGACAACCCCTGTCACGCGGCTCGAGGCGAACTGGGCCGGTCTGCGTAGCTTCGTGGCGGATGGCACGTTGGTGCTGGGGCCAGACCCGCAGGACCGCTCGTTCATCTGGTGCGCGGGTCAGGGTGGATACGGGTTCCAGACATCGCCGGCTGCCTCGTCCCATCTCGCCAGTCTTGTGACGGGGGCGCCGTCTGAACTACCTGAAGGCATCGTCAATCAGTTGCATGTGGAAAGGTTTCGATCATGACCAAACGCGCTCTGCCTTCGAATGCCAGCGTCGCGACGCAAGGCGATGGAGACCGTATGATCGCCCCAGCCGCCAGCCGCAACTCGGACGCGCTATGCGCCTTGCTGGCAAAGATGGCGCCTGCCACGGGCCGCGCACTGGAAATCGCCAGCGGCACCGGCCAGCATGTTGCCGCCTTTGCGCAGACACTGCCCAACCTGGTCTGGCAACCCACAGAAATCGACCCCGAACGCCGCGCCAGCATCGACGCCTATGCAACGGACCTGTCCAATATCCGTCCCGCCACCGATCTGGATGTAACCTCCGCAGGCTGGCGCGCGGCATTCCAAGAGCAGGACCTGATCATTCTGATTAACCTGCTGCACCTGATCTCTTGGCCAGAAGCTGACACGTTTCTCAGCGAGGCCTCAAAGGCTCTGAGTCCGGCAGGTCGCTTCATCATTTACGGCCCCTTCAAGCGAGACGGCGCTTTGACCAGCCCAGGTGACGAGAAATTTCACGAAGCTCTGGTCTCACAAGATCCAGAGATCGGGTACAAGAACGACACAGAGATCAAAGCCTGCCTACAGCGCTACGGTCTGCAACTGCTTCACTTGGTCGAAATGCCCTCCAACAATCTGGCGTTTGTTGCTCAAAGACCGAAAACCTGACCAGCGATTGGGTCGATCAAAGCCTGCTGGCGCAGGCTTGCCTCCGGCGGAGGTATTTTTGAACAGAAGAAGTAACCGACCGTTAACTCTGATATGCGACTGTCGATTTGCGGTACAGGCGGAGGCGCCGATGACCGCAACAGGAGAAGGCCCCCCTTGCCAAAAGCAGGGGGGCTGGATCTTGCACCAGCCCCCGCTTCTTCTGTTTGAAAATACCTCCGCCGGAGGCATGTGTCGCCGCAGGCGGCGCATTCACTCGCGCCGCCGGAGTTCCCCAAGATGTCAGCCGTCCTTGCGGATGGTTTCGTTCTTCGGGTCGTAGGGGCTGTCGCAGGTGACGACCGCATCCCACAGCTTGTCCTGAATCTTGACCTTCAGCTTGGTGCCTTCAACCGCGAGATCAGGCGTCACATAGCCCATGCCGATGGATTTCTCGAACGCCACCGAGTAACCGCCCGAGGTGAGACGACCCACGCGTGCGCCTGCCGGCGTGTACAGCGCCTCGCGGCCCCACGGGTCGGAATCGTCTGGTCCGTCGATCAGTAGGGTGCAGCACTTGAAGCGCACACCGGTCTCTTCCAGCTTGGCCTTGCCGTGGAAGTCTTTCGACAGGTCGACAAAGCGCGGTAGGTCGGCTTCCAGCGGGGTCGCGTCGCGGCCCAGTTCGGTACCGAAGGCGCGATAGGATTTCTCCTGACGCAGCCAGTTCTGGGCGCGGGCGCCGACCAGCTTCATACCGTGTTTCTCACCGGCTTTTTCCAGCAGGTCGAACAGGTAGTTCTGCATTTCGATCGGGTGGTGCAATTCCCAACCCAACTCACCAGTATAGGCCACGCGGATCGCGTTGACCGGGCACATGCCCAGTTCGATCTGGCGGGCCGACAGCCACGGGAAGCGCTTGTTGGACAGCGCGGTTTCCGGATCGGCGTCTTTGATGACCTCTTTCAGAACGTCACGCGACTTGGGTCCGGCGATGGCAAAGACGCCCCACTGAGTGGTCACGTCTTGGATTTCGATGTAGCCGAACTCCTCCATCTTGTCCTCGGCCGCCTTGCGCAGATAGTCGGCGTCGTACTCGGTCCAGGCACCGGCAGAGACGATGTAGTAGTTGTTCTCGCCGTTGCGGACGATGGTGTACTCGGTGCGGGTGGTGCCATGCGAGGTCAGCGCGTAGGTCAGGTTGATACGACCGACCTTGGGCAGCTTGTTGCACGTAAACCAATCCAGGAACTGGGTCGCACCGGGACCTTTGACGACATGCTTGGTGAAGGCCGACGCGTCGATCAGGCCAACGCCTTCACGGACCGCTTTGGCTTCTTCGACTGCATATTGCCACCAGCCACCACGGCGGAACGAACGGCTTTCCTTGTCGAAATTGTCCGGCGCATCGACAGGGCCGAAATAGTTCGGACGTTCCCAACCGTTCACCCAACCGAACTGCGCGCCACGCGCTTTCTGACGGTCATAGGCCGGAACAGTCCGCAGCGGACGGCAGGCTTCACGCTCTTCATCCGGGTGGTGCAGGATGTAGACGTGTTCATAGCACTCTTCGTTCTTGCGCGCTGCAAATTCGGTGGTCATCCAGTTGCTGCTGTAGCGCTTGGGGTCCAGCGAGGCCATATCGATCTCGGCTTCGCCATCGACCATCATCTGCGCCAGGTAATAGCCGGTGCCGCCCGCGGCGGTGATCCCGAACGAGAAGCCTTCGGCCAGCCACATATTGCGCAGCCCCGGTGCGGGGCCGACCAGCGGGTTGCCGTCTGGGGTGTAGCAGATCGGGCCGTTGAAATCGTCTTTCAGGCCAGATTCGGCGCAGGAGGGCACGCGCTCAGCCATCGCCATGTACTGGTCTGCGATCCGGTCAATATCCAGCGGGAACAGGTCAGCCCGGAAGCTGTCCGGCACGCCATGTTCAAAGCGTGCTGGCGCGCCGTGTTCGTAGATGCCCAGAATCCAGCCACCGCGTTCTTCACGTGCATAAGACTCGTTGTCGGCGTCACGCACAACAGGGTGCTCGGGGTTACCGGCTTCACGCCATTTGACCAGCTCAGGGTCTTTGTCCATGACGATGAACGTGTGCTCAACCGGGATCGCGGGCATCTTGATGCCCAACATCTTGGCGGTGCGCTGCGCGTGGTTGCCCGATGCGGTCACGACATGCTCGGCGGTGATCACCACCTGCTCGTCGGAGGGAACAAGGTTGCCGCCCTGCTCGATCATCTTGGTGCAGGTGACTTCCCAATGAGTGCCGTTCCAGTGGAAGGCATCCGCCTGCATCTTGCGAACGATGTCGACGCCGCGCTGACGGGCACCTTTGGCCATCGCTTGGGTCACGTCAGCAGGGTTAATATAGCCATCTTCGGTGTGATAGATCGCACCTTTCAGGTCGCCGGTTTCGATCAGCGGCCAGCGTTCCTTGATCTGCTCGGGTGTCAGCCATTCGTAAGCCACATCGCAGGTCTCAGCTGTAGACGCATAGAGCATGTATTCGTCCATACGCTCTTGCGTCTGCGCCATGCGCAGGTTGCCGACCACGGCGAAGCCCGCGTTGAGGCCGGTCTCTTCTTCAAGCTGCTTGTAGAAGTCGACCGAATACTTGTGGATGTGGGTTGTCGCGTAAGACATGTTGAACAGCGGCAGCAGGCCAGCCGCGTGCCAGGTCGAGCCCGAGGTCAGCTCGTCCCGCTCGATCAACATCACATCATCCCAGCCCGCTTTGGCCAGGTGATAGGCAATCGAGGTTCCGACGGCGCCGCCGCCAACGACCAGTGCTTTGACTTGGGTTTTCATAACCGGGTGTCTCCCCTTGGAATCTGTTGCCACCATATGGCTTGATTCCGAAATCAATCGCGGAAGCCATCCGACCAGTGATATAAGAAAAACGACCCGCACGGGAGATGCAGGTCGTTAAATGGCGACTTAGAAACAGCCGTCAGCCTTCCGAGCGACACCGCTTGGTGTTTCCGACAGTCTTGCAGACCAGCTTGCCGGGCGGTTCAGTGGCTTCGGGTTCCTGAGCTTTCGGTGTGCTGTCAACGCTTGCGGGTTCATCCTCGGACCCGCCAGTGAAGGCTGCGATATAGTCGCTTGCGCTGAGCCCGTCACCCGAGGCTTTGGCTTTCTGATAGTAGTCCAGCCCCGCAACCGCCAGCCCGGCCACCGCAACAAAGCCCGCCAGATATTTTGCACTCATGTCGATCACCTGTTCGTCTTTCGCCGCATGACACCACATCACCTAGACGTTTTGTGGGCACAAAGCGGACAAGATCGCGGAAACTGCTAGGTGTGATCGGCCAGTATTTTTCCCGGATTCATGATGTTGTCGGGATCCAGCGCCGCCTTGATCGCGGCCATGTAGTGTGTTGCCTGCCCCAGTTCTTTCTCAAGATAGGGGCGCTTGCCCTGCCCGATGCCGTGCTCGCCTGTGCAAGTGCCCTCCATCGAAATGGCCAGATCGTTGAGCCAACCGACGAACTCATCGGCCCGGTGGACTTCTTCGGCGTCGTCCATGTCGATCAGGGGCAGCGTGTGAAAGTTCCCGTCGCCGACATGCCCAACGATAGGCGCAAGTAGGTCAAGCTCGGCCGCTTTGTCCTGAGCGGCCCCTACGGCCTCCGCCAGACGGGATATTGGTACGCAGACATCGGTCGAGATCCCCTTGGCGCCCGGTCGCAACTGAAGGCTGGCCCAGTACATGTCGTGACGCGCCTGCCAGAGCTTGTTGCGTTCCTCCGTGGTTGAGGTTGCGGCGAAGTCTGTGCCGCCAAACTCTTCTGCGATCTGACCAAAGGTCTCGGCCTGTTCGGCTGCGCTTGCGTCCGAGCCGTGGAACTCTAACAGGAGCAGTGGCGTTTCGGGCAAGGTCAGGCCGGAATAAGCATTGGCGGCTTTGACGGATAGTTCATCCAGCAATTCGATCCGCGCGACAGGTACGCCGTATTGGATCGTCATCATCACCGCCCGGCAGGCGGCATCGACGGTTGGGAAAGAGCAGCGGGCCGAACTAACCGCCTCGGGGATACCATGCAGGCGCAGGGTCAATTCGGTGATGATGCCCAGCGTGCCTTCGGCCCCGATCAACAGCCGCGCCAAATCGTACCCTGCCGAGGATTTCTTGGCGCGATTGCCGGTCCGGATGATCTGCCCATCGGGCATCACCGCCTCAAGGCTCAATACATTGTCCCGCATGGTGCCATAGCGCACCGCATTGGTTCCGGACGCGCGGGTCGCAGCCATCCCGCCGAGTGAGGCATTTGCACCGGGATCGATCGGAAAGAACAGGCCCTGATCGCGTAGGTGGCTGTTCAGATCTTCCCGTGTGACACCGGGTTGCACGACGCAATCAAGATCCTCGGCATGCACCGCCAGCACCTTGTTCATCTGGGTCAGATCGACCGACACCCCACCGGCAGGCGCGTTCACATGCCCTTCAAGCGAAGTGCCCGTGCCAAACGCGATCACCGGCACCTTATGCGCGGCACAGGTTTTGATGACCTCTGCGACCTCCTGAGTGGTGTGGGGAAACACCACCGCGTCGGGGCTTTGATTGGTGATCCAAGTTGTGGTGTGGCCATGCTGTTCGCGGATGGCTGCACCGGTTTGGAGACGATCCCCAAACTGTTGCTTCAAGATGCCGAGCGCCGTTCCAATCCCGGCCTCATTTCTCGGCAAAGCCGTCGCCTGAACCATGCTACCCCTTTTCTGCCCGCCAGTTGCACGGGCCCTTCCCAATGTGTCGAATAGACCCGCCCGAGCCGGGCAAGACCCAGATTTTATTCGCCCAGCGCGATCCCTTCACGCCGATGGTCCGCTCCACCGCTGAGAGTTTCGCCAATCTCAATCGCATGCAGGCCCGAGGTCAGATCGCGGGGGTTCACCTCGAACCCGATCTCGATTAGCGCGTCTGCGTAGCCTTCGGCCGCAGTGTCCACCTCTACATCATAGGTCCCGAACCGGTTGACCAGATGCGGCAGCGAGATCGCCTGCTGTACGTCCATATCCCAATCCGCCCAAGCGATGATCGACTTGGCAACGTAGCCAATGATACGGCTGCCTCCGGGTGACCCGATGGCTAAAACCGGCGCGCCGTCCTGCATGACGATGGTCGGGCTCATGGACGAACGCGGGCGCTTGCCAGGCTCCAAACGGTTGGCGATGGGCACACCGTCGCGATGGGTGCGGAACGAAAAATCAGTCAGTTCGTTGTTCAGCAAAAACCCGTTCGTCATCAGGCGCGAGCCAAAGCCGTTTTCAATCGTCGTCGTCATCGACAAGACATTGCCGTAGCTGTCGACGATCGAGATATGCGAGGTCGAAGGCAGCTCCAATGACTCGTCATCAGCCCAGTGCATCGCATGATCAAACTCGGGATTGCCCGGAGCGACCTCGGTCAGTGCGCCCTCGGCATTCAAAAGCTCCGCACGCTGCGCGAGATAGTCCGGGTCGACCAGCCCGATGGTCGGCATCGGCACGAAATCACTATCGGCCATGTACCGCCCCCGATCCGCAAAGGCGAGGCGTGACGCTTCGCCGATCAGGCGCCATGCCTCCATGCTCTCAGGCCCCATCGCGGCCAGATCATAGCTGTTCAGCATACCCAGAATCTGCCCAACGGTCAGTGCCCCGGACGAAGGCGGACCCATTCCGCAGACCTCATAGACGCGGTAAGCCGCACAGACCGGATCGCGCTCAATGACCTGATAAAGGGCCAGATCGGTTCCCGACAATACGCCGGGGTTGCCCGGCGCGGTGCGGACGGTCCGAACGATATCTGACGCGATTTGCCCGCCGTAGAACCCGGCGGCACCGTCCTCGGCCAGAGCGCGCAGTGTATCCGCATAGGCCGGGTTCATCAGGCGTTGACCCTGTTGCAGTGGCTCACCTTCAGGCAGGAAATATTCAGCCGTTGCAGGGAATCGCGACAGGCGCTCGGCGTCGTTTGCGACCAAACTGGCCAGACGAGGCGAGACCAAAAACCCGTCATCCGCCAGCCGGATACCATCGGTGAAAAGACCGGGCCACGGCGAGCGGCCCCAGCGGCGGTGCGCCTCTTCCAGCAATGCAGGCGTGCCGGGCGTGCCAACGGACAACCCTCCGACGACGGCATCAAAGAACTGCAAAGGTTCGCCGTTTTCATCCTGAAACAGGATCGGCGTGGCGTCCAATGGGGCCGTTTCGCGCCCATCCAGTGTCGTGAGCTGTCCGGTGGCGGCATCGTACCAGACCAAAAACGCCCCGCCCCCAAGGCCCGAGGATTGCGGCTCGACCAAGCCCAGAACAACCTGCACGGCGACCATGGCGTCCGCAGCGGACCCACCCGCCCGAAGGATCTTCGCCCCGGCCTCAACTGCCAAGGGGTTGGCCGCAGCGACCATCCAATTCTCGGACTGTACGGGCACGCCATTTGTTTTGGCCTCAAGCGCCGCGATTAACTCATCGGTCAGAGCCTGCACCTGACCTTCGCTCGCGCCTTCGGGGGCCACGGAGTCCGCTGTTTCCTGGGCAAAACCCGGAACAGTAAAGGCCATGACAGACAGAAGTAGTCCTGAAACCCGGTTGATACGCATAATGTGCTCCTGGGAAAGGTTACAGCATGGATGGGACCACCTGATCCGGCGGTCTGTGCCCATCCTCGAAGGTCTTGATATTGATAATAACTTTCTCACCCATCTCGATCCGCCCCTCCAGTGTAGCCGATCCCATATGCGGAAGCAGCACCACGTTTGGCAGCTTGCGAAGGCGTGGGTTCACCTGCGTGCCGTGTTCATACACATCCAGCCCGGCACCCGCGATATCCCCGGACCGGATCAGCCGCGTCAGCGCGTTTTCGTCGATCACTTCACCACGCGACGTGTTGACGACCACAGCCGAGGGCTTCAGCAGCTTCAGCCGCCGCGCGTTCAGCAGGTGGAAAGTCGACGGGGTCGAGGGGCAATGAACCGAGATCACATCCATCCGTGCCACCATCTGATCAAGGCTTTCCCAATAGGTGGCATCCAGATCCTGTTCAATCTCGGGGCGCAACCGGCGGCGGTTGTTGTAGTGAACCTGCATACCGAACGCGCTGGCACGGCGCGCGACAGCCTGACCGATCCGGCCCATGCCCAGAATACCCAGACGGCGCCCTCCGATCCGGCCACCAAGCAAAGCGGTCGGAGCCCAGCCGGACCAATCGCCCTGCTGCATCAGCGCAACGCCCTCAGGGAAACGACGCGTCACCGCCAGGATCAGCGCCATGGTCATGTCGGCCGTATCATCGGTCAGAACACCCGGAGTGTTCGAGACCAGGATGCCACGCTGACGCGCGGTTGAGACGTCGATATTGTCGACCCCTGCCCCGTAATTGGCTATCAAGCGCAGCTTTTCACCAGCTTGCCCCAGCAAACCACCGTCGATTGTGTCGGTCACCGTCGGCACCAGCACGTCGGCCTCTTGCACCGCAGCGACCAGTTCCTCACGAGTCATGGGGGTGTCATCGTCGCGCAGGCGAACATCAAACAGCTCACTCAGTCGCGTTTCCACTGCTTCCGGCAACCGTCGCGTAACAACAACACTCAGACGTTCTCTTGGCACTTCCGCCCTCCCACTGCTTTGCAAACGCGCTTGCGTCATGGCATCGTGGCGCAGGATAAGGCGGGGCACAAGAACCCCAAAGGCATTGAGTCGACCTTTTTTCGAAAGCAGATCAACAGGCACAAGAGCAGGCAGTCAGTGAGTGGTCTTCTACCGGTGAAACGCCTTTGTTTGGCGATCCTATCCGCGTATCTCATTGCGTTCGGCTCCGCGCCGGTCGCAGCCCAAGACGTGCGCGGCCCGGTCACCAACCTGCCCCTTCCGCGCTATGTCTCGATGAAGGCAGCCGAAGGCAATGTGCGCCGCGGTCCGTCCCTGACCCACCGAATCGATTGGGTCTTCAAGCGGCGCGGTATGCCGCTGCAAATCACTGCGGAATACGGCAACTGGCGCAAGGTACAGGATCGCGACGGGGCCGGAGGTTGGGTTCACTACGCCCTGCTGTCTGGCGTGCGCACGGTGCTGATCGAATCCGAGATGCTGCCCGTTTATGCCCGACCCGATCCGAACTCGACCGTCAACGCGCATTTCGAAACCGGAGTGGTCGCCCGTCTTGGCGCGTGCTCGCTGGACTGGTGTCGCATTTCGGCGGGGGGCTACAAGGGGTGGACGCTGAAAGCCAACCTCTGGGGCGTCGATCCGTCGGAAATCCGGGAATAGCCTCTTTCTCTAATCCCGTACCCTAGTCGGATTGCAAAGCCGCTATTTCGTCAAGCGCGCTGATGATGTCTTCGGCATGATCCGGATCGGCAAACAAAGTCCGGAACAGCGCCGCCAGAGGGTAGCCGGGCCAGGCTTCGTCCAACAACAGAATTGTGGCCCGCGCGCGCTCATCGTCTCCGAGCCTTTGATAGCTTGCCGCCAGATAACCGATCGAGATCGCGCTGACCGGATCACCCAGCCTGACCGCCTCGTTGAACTGGTCTACCGACGCCTGGTAATCCCCCAAGTGATAGCTGGAGGAGGCCAACACGCTGCGATAGGGAAATCTACCGTTTGTCGTATTGGCACCCCGCGCCCGATTGGCGGACGCTATAGCGCGCTGGAAATCCCCACCAAACAGCGCGAACAGGGCATCAAAATTCGTGACGTGGATATCATCAGGGGCAAGCCGTGTTGCGCGCGTGGACTGTGCAAGTGCTGCCTCATGCTCGCGCGAGCAAAATGAAGCCAGGGCAAGGGCGGAATGGCTCCAACCTTCGTCTGGCGCCAGTTCTAGTGCCCGCTGCGCGCGAGTTTTAGCAAGGACCAAAAGCGCCTGTTTTTCGGCTCCGGGCGGGGTTGTTAAGGCAAGGATGCTGATCGCCTGCGCCGAACCGGCGTAGCCGCCAAAATACGTCTCATCAAGCGCCATGGCGCGTTCGAACATGCCGCGCACGGCTTGCAGCCTATCGCGGTCCAGAACCGGGAACATCAGCAGGCGCGCCTCAGTCGCCAGATTAACGGCTTGTAGCTTGGTCGGGTTTGTCGAGAACAGCGCCTCTCTGATGGCTTGTTCCTGATTGGCATTTGCTGAGACGGCGACCGGGCTGGGCGGTGACTGGGGCGATCGGGAGAAGAGCATCAAGCCGCCTGCGATAGCCAACGCGCCCAAAACCGCCACTGAGACCCAGACCATCTTGGAGGGACGCGCTCGGTCCGAGGGTATATCGATGTCCAAAACCTCAAACCGGGGGACATAACCACCCGGATCTACATGGATGCGCAGCCTCTGATCCTTGCCGGAGTTCGAATAGAAGCTCGCCAATCGCCGACGCATGCGCCCTGCATCGACCCGCACGACGGCCATGGGGTCACCCCCAGAATCCAGCGCCCTTCCATAAACATCCTCGGCGATCGACTTGGCGCGGATATCCTCGGACTGGCCTGCCAGAAGCTTGTCGACAACGTAACTGAGGAAAGACTGCAGTCGCTCGGCCCCATCGAATTCCGGGCTGTCCAGGACCGCCTTCAGTGCCCGCTGAATGTCTTCATCCGAGAGCGTTTTTTGGGCTGGTTCTGACTTTACGCTGGCGTCTGACATCGCTTTCGTTAACCGCTGACTGGTTTCAAGTCTTTGAAAAATAACATGTTACCCCGTAACATACGTTAAGATACCTGAATGTGTAAATGAATTTCGGACACAATGATTAGCAAAGGAGGGGAACGGACCTCATCGCGGGGGCACAACTGGGTTCAGACACCGTGAGGCTTATGATGGCTTGCTTGTCGATACACTTTCCTGATCAGGCGAATGACATCCGGCGCCTGCGAAGCGCGGACACGGTCTTTGCGCAAATCTGCGCTGACTTTGAAAGCCTGGCTGCTCTTCTTCCCTGCGATGCAAGTGACCCAAGAAATTCTGATCTCATCGACAGCCTCCGAGGGCTCGAGGACGAAATAAAAACTTACCTTTCGTCCCACTCGACCCCGCCCGAGGGCTAATCAAGACGCAAAAAAGGCGATTCAAATGTTGGCCAATCTTCTATTCTACGTCGGGCTCATCATGTCGTTGACCATCGGGTTCATGTATTTCCGCGATCTCGGTGACGTCAGCCAGATGGTGCTGAAGGTCAAGCGCAATAACATGATCCGCTTTATCCGGAATGAGAACACTTATCTTGCCGCCGGATTCGCCGGGCTTGCGCTGATGCTTGTCGGGCATTTTTTTGGCGGCGGTCCCGGCTGGCTGTTTTTCCTCGGCGTGCCTGCAGTGACTCTGGTGATCGTATTCCTGTTCGTGTTTCCATGGGTTTGGGTCCATATCGGCCTGCGCAACCAGCAAAACACCGCCCGCTACTATCCGATCTCCGAAGCGCAACAATTCATCAACCCATCCGCCAGTGTTCTCGTGATCGAAAACAACGGCCACGCGCGGGCGCATTCCGACGCCCAACTGATGCGCCCTCATCTGGCCGGAAACGATAAGGGGTTGGGCGGCGATGACATCGTCATGACCTATTGTGCCATGGCCAATCTGGGGCAGGCCTACAAACCCGAGATCCGCGGCAAACGTCTGGATCTTGAGGTGATGGCCCAGCACGGCAACAACCTGATACTGCGCGACAACACCACCGGAGAGCCGATCCAGCAGATCTATGGCCGCTTCGACAGCGACGCCTCGAGAACAGCGGCAATGCAGCCATGGCCCACCTTTCGGATGAGCTTTCGGGGATTTCAAAAGGCCTATCCAGATGGTGAGGTCTTTCTGAACAAGCCCTCCTCGAACCCGCTTCTCAGGTTGTTCGACACCTTTACTGAAACCGTTTTCTCCTCGGGCATCGCCAAGCAGCACCAAGAAGAAGCGCCCGTCATGGACAACATGAGCCACAGCGACAACCGTCTGCCCAACAAAACCTATGTCTGGGGCATCACGATCGGTGACGACGCAGTTTGCTGGACCGATGATTTCCTGGCCGAAAATAAAGGGCTGATCAACGCCACGGTTGGCGGGCGTGACGTCGTGGTTTCCTACGACCCAATCTATGAAAGCGTTGGCGTCTGGTACAATGACAGCGGCGCGCCCATCACCCATGTCGATTTCTTCGGAAACGCGGATTGCGGTCAACTGACCCGCGTTGAGACCCTTCGATCGGGCATGTTCTGGCATGTCTGGGTCGAGTTCTTCCCCGGCACGGATATCAACCGCTCCGGCCCGTCCCACACCACACCTGACCCCCGCCAGACCCCCGCCCAAAGCGAATGAGGATTGTTGAAATGAAAACCCTATCCAGAATGTCGGTGCTGCTCTGTCTATCGGCCACGATCTCAACTGCTCAGGACGCGCCGATCATCCATGATGCAGAGTACTACATCCTCGAAGCGCAGAATGCCGAACAATGGGCCGAGGACAATGCCGAGGTTGACCAGTTGCTCGAAGACTTCCGAAGCTCGAACGACGGCAAGCCACCCAACATCATCAATATCCTGATTGACGATATCGGCTTTGGCGATCTTGGTATCCCTGAACTCAACGCAGTTCGCGGGTATTCCACGCCTCATATCAACGCCTTCTCGGACGAAGCGATGCGCATGGTGCGCATGTATACCGAACCCTCCTGCACACCCACACGGGTTGCGATGATGACCGGGCGGCTTCCGGTTCGGATGGGCATGGGCGACACCACCGTGGATATCGCCGGGTTCGGCCTGCCCGCCGACGAAGTTACGCTGGCCGAGATCCTGTCAGATGCGGGCTATGCGACTGTGCATGTGGGCAAGTGGCACATGGGCGATATCCCCGAGGCCTGGCCCCATAACCAAGGCTTCGATTGGGCGGGGTTCCCGGTTCATCAGCAGGGCCAACTGACCATCTACAACGACGATGCGATCAAGGAACAGGTCTCGGTCGGGATCGCGGATTTCGATGACCGTTTCGTTCTGGACGACTTCTTTCGCCCCGACCCTGCCGCGATGGTCACCGGCCTTGAAGCTGAACGCGGGGGTCTTGCGCGCGAAGTTGACATGACCGCGGGCGAGCGCTGGACCGCCGAAAAATATGACGAAATGAACCAGCGCTACCAGGACCAGACGCTTGAAAAAATGCGCGAGCTGGCTGGCGGGGACGCGCCTTTCTTCCTGCAATATTGGCCACTCATTCCGCTGGACAACACGCGCGCAGGTCGTTCGGGGCCGCAATCGCCGAACGGAGGGCTCTATGTCGACAAGATGCAGCAGCTCGACAGCTGGCTCGGCGATATCTTCAACGAGATGGAGGCGCTTGGCCTGGCCGACAACACCATTGTCATCGTGATGGGCGACAACGGCCATTTCACCAAGTATTCGCCGCAATCAGGCTTCACCCCGATGGTTTTCGCCGGTGGCAAAGGTGATGTGTCCGAGGGCGGCATTCGGGTCGACAGCTTCATCCGCTGGCCCGGCATGATCGAGGCCGACGGCATCGTAGGAGATATCGTACACGTCTCGGATCTCTATACCACGCTCGCGCGGTTCGCCGGGGCCGAGAGCGGTATTCCTCGGGATCGGTTGGTGGACGGGGTCGACCAATCCTCGCTGCTGCTGTTGGGCGAGACAAAAGGACGGCGCGATCATCTGATCGTCTATTCCGTCCACACACCCCGCGCGGTCATCAAGGATCAACTAAAGCTGCGCATTCCCGGAGCCGGAGAGAGCGCGATTCTAGCCGATTTCTTCGATGTTTACCGCGATACCCACGAAAAATACCCGGTGTCGACCGAGGTTGGAGCTTGGGGCGGGCAAGAGTTTGTCCGCATTCTGGGGCGTCATCTAAAACGCAAGGAAAAGTATCCAGACATCGAACCAGCCCGTGGTGTTCCCTATGAAGGCATCGAAAACCTGCGACCTGAAACCGAAGCCGCTGTCGAGGCCTTTCTGCTCAAACAGTCTTCTGTTGGCAGATGATCGTATATCCGGACACTGACGCCTTGAAGCAAGGTCGTCGCGAAATTTGAAAGTAAGGAGATTCACCTATGGCAATCAGATCCACTGCCGCGATAGCGGGCGCCACGGCCCTGTCCTGTCTATTGTCGAGCGCAGCATACGCTCAGTCCCTGCCTGCACCGGGTCAGACCGAAGAGGGCTGGCGACACACTCTTGGCTTTTACCTGTTCACCCCGCTCCGCACGCATGGAACGTCAACCGTCTCGGGCGTTTCAGCCGATATCGACCTCGATCTTGGCGACGTGCTGGATGTTCTCGATTTCGCAGCGGCCGGGCGGTATGAGGCCTGGAACGGAGACTTTGGGATCATCGTTGACGCCAACTATGTAGGCATCGGAGAGGACACCACTCTCCCCGGCCCCGCCGCCACTGCAGTGGATGTAGATGTGCGCCAAAAATGGTTTGCGGTCATGGGTGCCTATCGCGTGGCGGATGGGACCTATGGTGCCAACAACCAGCGATACGCCGTCGATCTGCAAGGCGGCATTCGCTACAACTCGATCCGGCAGGAAATCAGGTTCACGACTCCGGGGCCGACGAACCCGCCCACCCAAGGCGGTGACGAAGGCTGGATTGAGCCCGTTGTGGGTGCCCGGGGCATGTGGCGTCTCAACGACCGGTGGACCACCATCGCATCGCTGGAACTTGGCGGGTTCGGAGCCGGAGGCAACGATCTGCAAGTCGGCGCAAATATCGGCTTTGACTATCAGCCGTGGGATCGAACCGCGATTACCTTTGGCTATCGATATTTCAGTGTCGACTACAGTGATTCAACGTCAACCGGCCCGTTCGCCTATGATGTCACGCAGCAAGGGCCCTATGTGGGGCTAAAGGTCTTTTTCAATTAGATCCAAACGCCTTTCCGTGCCTCGTTCTTGCCGGGCTCGATCACTCTATGCTTAGAACCAGTTTGCCGGTGGTTTCACCGGCTTCCAAACGACGGTGCGCCTCGGCGGCTTGGGCAATGGGTAGGATGCTCACCTGCGGGCGCAGAACACCCGCTTGCAACAATTCAAACACCGTGGCCATATCTGCGCTGAACTGATCGGGGCGGTTGACGAAATAGCTGTATATGTCGCTAACCCGGACCGAGACCGACTTCTGAAAGTGCTTCGCCAAATCCTCGGCAAAACTGCCTGCGGGCGGACCGGCAAGGAAACCAAACAGAACTGCAGTGCCCAAAGGCGCCAGAGCGTCGAGGTCTGACTTGAGGGTTTCACCCGAGATCGGGTTGAGCGTCAGATCAACGCCGCGCCCTTCGGTGAGGTCCATCACCAGCTCGGTGACATCCTCGGTGCGATAGTCGATGACGTGATCGGCACCTTGATCCTTTGCATACCCAACCTTGTCGGTGCTGGTCGAAGCGATCACTGTCATGCCCAGTTGCTTGGCAATGTGTAGCGCCATGGTGCCAACACCCCCGGCCGCAGCGTGAACCAGTACAGATTTGCCAGCTGCCGCGCCGCCCAGATTGACCAGCATGTGGTGGGCGGTCATCCCATTGACGGGAATTGCGGCTGCGGTTTCGAACTCGACAGTATCGGCCAACCGGGAAACATAGGGCGCACCGATCAAGGAATGGGTGCCGTATCCACCGGCACCAATCGGCCCCATCCACGCCACGCGGTCCCCGACAGAGAATCCTTCGACCCCCTCGCCCAGCGCCTCAACCACTCCGGCTCCCTCGACCCCGGGCACATGAGGTAGCTCAGGCATCATCCCCTCGGGCATTTCACCTCGACGGATGATTGTGTCGATGAAATTGACTGCCGCGGCTTTGTTGCGGATCAGGATTTCCCCGGCATTCGGGGTCGGGGTCGCACGGTTGGTTTCGCGCAAAACATCTGGTTTACCGGTCTGGGTGATTTCAATAGCGAAAGGCATGATCTGTCTCCTTCTGTTGCGCAGAAGGTAGTAGTCACGCTATCGAATGATAATAGTTGATATCGGAAGGAATAATCCCAAAAATAGAATAATGATCTACAACGACCTTGCCCTGTTTACCGTCGTCGCAAACCATCTCAGCTTTTCCAAAGCTGCGGAGCGTCTGGGGATCCCGCTCAGCCGTGTCAGCCGAAGGATTGCAGAGTTAGAGGACCATCTGGGCACCAAACTGTTTGAGCGAACGACGCGCCAGGTGCGCTTGACGGAGGAGGGTCGTCGCCTTCTGGATCGATGCCAGGACCCGATCGAGGCTCTGCAAGGTGTCGCAGGTTTTAAGGACGATACCAGACGCCAAAGCATCCGCATCACGGCGCCTCCGCTGGCCGCGCGCACGACCATTGGCCCTCGGTTGTTGGATTTCGCAGCAGAGAACCCGGATGTGTCGTTTGAGATGACCACAACCAATGTCATGCTGGACTTCTTTCGCGACAATATCGATCTGGCCTTCCGCCTCGGCCCCTTGACGGATTCCAGCCTTGTCGCGAAACGGCTTTGGTCCGTTCCCTACTGCTTTTGCGCAGGACAGGGCTTCATTCGAGAGCATGGGTTGGACGGGTCGATATCCAGACCAGACTTTCTTGCTTTGCCCGCCCTGAATGCTGGTCAACCCTGGGTGCTGGAGAGCGGGGAAACACTGCACCCGAAGCACATCGCCCACAGTTTGACCGACCTTGATGTCATTGCGCAGGCCGCCCGTCGCAACCTAGGTGTCGCGATGCTGCCTTCAGATATGGTAAACGGCGAACTGCAACGGCTTGAGGTCACGGATGCCCAACCAATGACGCGGGACATGTTCGCCGTCTATCCCAGCCGCCGCCTGTTGCCCGCGCGGGTCAGGAAGCTTATTGATTTCATGACACCCGGTTGAACCTACCAATCAATTGCGACGCCATCCCGGAAGAACCCTCCGGTCGGGCCACCATTCGGTAAGGTCGCCGCCCAGACAACGCCCCTGGCGCCCTCAGAAATCGGACGTCCCCCGCCGCCCATATCCGTGGCAACCCAGCCGGGACACACGGCGTTCACGAGAATGCCCTGGGGTTTCAAGGCGGCAGCGGTCTTGAGGGTCAGCGCGTTCAGAGCCGCTTTGGACACGCCATAGCCAGGCGTTCCGGCGGACATGCTGGTCAGCGACCCTGCCCCAGAGGACACGTTGACGATCCGGGCATCCGTTCCTCGTTTTAACAGTGGCACCGCCGCAATCGTGGTCTCCCACGGGCCGAAAAGGTTCGTATCAAACGCGCGACGCACCCGGTCCAAATCGGCAAGGTGGACCTGTTGGTCGGTGTCGTAGTCCACGCCAGCGTTGTTCACCAAAACATCAAGGCGGCCATAGGCCGATTCAACCATCAAGAAGAAGGCAGCCGCGACAGAATCCGGACTAGAAACATCCAGTTGCAACGCTTCCGCTCCATATCCGATCTCATCCGCAGCAGCCTGCCCTTTTGCTAGATCGCGCGCACCCATCAGAACCTTCATCCCATGGTCTCGGGCCAATTGACGAGAGACTTCTTTACCAATACCGCGATTGGCGCCTGTCACGAGTGCGATACGCTGACTGGTCATGGTTACTCCTTCAATTCGCCTCGGCAGCGCGCTGGCCGGCAAGAGCCACAAGCCCACGGTCACCGGATTCCCAGATTGCCGTCATGGTCATGGATGTGACAACCCAACGGTCGTCTGATTTCTCAAGCTCATAATCATAGCGGCCTCCCAGCACCCACAGACCGTCATCAAGGCGATGGGTCGCTGTGAAATCAGCCTGTGCCGTGGCGGATGTTTCGGAAAGAGAGGTGATGGTGTGATTGGTCACCATATGGTGCGTCGCGTCGAAACCAGGAAGAAAGGCGGACCATCCCGCCACAAGCTCATCAGCGGGTTGTGTGACCGGGTCTCCGCCCCAGAGGCTGGTGTAATCCGCTGTAACAGTATCGGAAAACGCGTCGCGCACACGGGTCCAGTCGTGGCGGTCCGCGCCCGCCGCGATATCGGTGATTGCGGTCGAGATATCGGCCTGTTGTTCAGCAAAAGCTGCGGTTCCGATCATAGAGACGGCCGCAAGGGTCGATGTGAGTTTTCTACGCATGAGGATGCTCCGAATAGATGAGGGTGGACGCCGAAAGATTGCTCGGCGTCCAGACAGGGCTTAGTTGGTTGAACCGGCGCGGAAGTGGTCAGCGACGGTATCGGCCGCGCGGGTGACATCCTCGGGGTTGTCGTAGAAGTCGAACTGCGTGACATCCTCCAGCCATTGAGCTGTCGCGTCGCCTGCGAAACCGGCAAGGAAGGTCTGCACGCCCTGTGGGATCGCTGCGCTTTCCGAGTGCACAATTGCCAGTGGCTTATCCAAACGCTGCGGCTTGTCGGCGGGATGATAGGTCAGCCAGCCTTCCCAGCCCGCATTGTTCCATTTGTCGTCATATTCCGGGATACCGCCACGGTCGGCCTCATAGTAGTATCCGCCGATTGGCATCAGAACGCCCTCGGCACCCTCGGGTCCTGCCGCAGGAATGATCTGGCCACCAGCGGCCTCGGCAGCGTGGGACACCTCAATCAGCCCGGCGACACCTTCTGCGCCGCCATAGACCGCTTCGACGATCTCTTTGTTCTGCAACCACGGTGCAACCAGACCCAGCCGCTGAACCAGCGGATTGCCAGAGACCGCATCGACCATGTACCCGGCCGAGGCGCAGATCCCCAGACCGTTGATGTGGTCGGCATCTACTTCGGGTAGGGTCGCAACGAATGCGATGGCCGCTTTGATGTCCGATGTCTTGGCCTCGGGGCTTTCAACGAAGCGCACGTTGTTCGGCAGATCGCCCGATTTGCCCCAACCGCGGAAATCAAAGGTGAAGGCGGCAAAGCCGCGCTCGGCCATTTCTCGGGCATAGTTTGCGGGCATCTGTTCCTGAACAGAGGTCCAGGCCCCGGTCACGACGACAGTCGGCAGAGGCTCGGCTCCGCGCTCTTCCGGCAGGTACAGCGTGCCGGACAGCATAGCGCCTTCGTTCTCGAAGGTAACGGTGCGGGTTTCGACCTGCGCAACAGCGGCTGTCGAAGCCATAAGCGCTGCGGCGGTGTTCAGAGCGAGGGTATTCATAGCGATATCTCCCAAAATCTGTCTGGATGGGCACAAGCCCGATGACACCTGAGATATGCTGCGGTCAGCAGGGATACTTGCACCGGACTGCCCCGTTTTTGAAAGATCCTGCTTTAGACGGCATTTGCTGCGCGGAACGCGCGCGGGGTCTGCCCTACCACCTGTTTGAAACTGCGCGTGAAATGCGCCTGATCCGAAAATCCACAGGCCAAAGCGATATCACCCAGAGGGCGCGTGGGGTCTTCGATCATCTTCATCGCCTGCTCGACCCGGTAGGCCATGACATATTGCATTGGGGTCGAGCCCAGCGTTTCCTTGAAAACCCGCGCAAAATGCGAGGGGCTCATGCCCGCCTCAGAGGCCAGTTGATCGACCGTGATCGTTTGGTCCAAACGGTCCTGCACATAGGCCAGCACTCGTTGATAATGCTGAGAGGAAAAGCGTGCGGACAGCTCGACCTCTTCGGCGCGGCGTTTGCCGTATTTTTGCAGCAGTTTGACCAGAAACACCCGGCTCATGGCTTCGAACATCACGGCTGAGGACATGTCGTCGGTTGCCAGCGCATCGCGCAGAATGACACCTGCGGCGCATAGGTCAGGATCGGAAAACTGCGGCAGATCGCGAAACTGTTCAGGTGCCAGCAGCATACCCAGCTCAGACTGCGCAAAGTGCTGGACCTTGTCCGGATGCAAGGTGATCACAATCACGTCGGACTGCCCGTACCATCGCCACCCCGACCGCATGCCTGCCGGGGTCACGATGACTTCATCTTTGCAAAAGGTGAAATCCCGCAGCGTGCCGTCCCGCCAGTTTTGCACGCGATGTCCCTTCTCCTGCAGGTTCAGAAGGACGTGGTGTTCCGAAAAGACCTCTTCCGGCATCCGATCAGGTTCGGCCCGAAAATACCGCACCGACATCAGTCCCGCCGCCGAAGGGCGCTGCATTGCATCGCTGTTCAGCAACGGTTCTGACGGGTAGATATCAGCGTATCTTAGGGGCAAGGACGGCTCCTGCTGGCAATATTCGATATGTGGGGTCTGCGCGCGCAGGGTCAAACGCTTTGCTGGCGCTTTATGTGGTCGATGAACAGCCTCAGGGGCATCATGGATTTATACTCGCGTGGGAAATACATGAAAATACCGGGGGTGGGGCCCAAGTGGTCCTCAAGAACTGGTGTCAATACTCCGGTATCAATCAGTGGGGCAACATAGGCCCTGAAGGTATAGGCCAACCCTAACCCTCTTTTCGCCAGATCGACGGTTGCAGGAAGGGCGTTCGCGATCAGGTTACCTTGCACATCTACGGCATATTCCTCCTCGCTCGATTGAAAGCTCCATGGGGCAATCTGGCCCGAGGATTGGAACCTGTAGCGGATACAGGTATGCCCCAGCAGGTCAGGCGGCGTTTCCGGTATGCCACGTGCCGTCAGGTAATCCGGGCTGGCGACGACGGTCACTGGAAGCGGCGGCGTCAACCGCACAGCCACCATGTCCTGCGCCACACGATCCCCCAGACGGAATCCAGCATGCAGCTCCTCGCCGAGTATGTCTGAAAGCGCATCCGTCAACGACAGTTCCAGTTCGATCTCGGGATACGCGGCACAAAAACTCTTGAGGATCGGACCCACGTAAAGGTGGTAGGCAAACTCCGGCATCGCCAATTTCAACGTGCCCCGCGCGGCGTGACCGGTGCTGCGCGCGCTTTCGACCGCCTCGGAGAGTTGATCAAAGGCAGGCCCCGCGCCGCGGATCAGGGCCCGCCCGGCCTCGGTCAGGCTGATCGAGCGTGTTGTCCGAATGAAGAGCGCGGTGCCAAGCTGATCTTCCAACGCTTTCAATTGATGGCTAACGGTCGACGGTTTGATACCTAGCGCCTCGGCCGCAGCACGCAGCGATCCGTGGCGCGCGATGGCGGTAAAGATTTCAAGCGTGGCAAGTGGCAGGCGCATAGAGTTCCCGAACAAACTTATTATTCGACATCATACATGAAAGAAGTGCCAACAGGGTGAATTATCACGCTCTATCGGGATTATTATCTTCGTGTCATCGTATTCAGGAGGACACAAGATGAACACTCTGACCAAAGTTGCTGCCCTCACCGCCGCTCTGATCACAGGAGAGGCCGCCATGGCCGCATCCCCCGAAGACAATATTAAAGTCGTACAGGACTTCTTCGCAGCCTATGGTGCCAGTGATCTGGACGGTATCGCAGCCGTGATGGACGAGAACGTCAAATGGCACATTCCGGGCCGCCACCCCTTGTCGGGAACCAAGACCGGTCGGGACGAAGTTCTGGCCTTTTTCGAACAACTGGGCACCGCTGGTTTTCAGGCAGAACCCATCTATTTCGGGGCCGACGAGACCCATGTGGTTGATATCCACCGTGGCTGGTCGAACGCCGATGGCAAACCAAATGTCGATACGACCTGGGCGCTCGTCTATCGGATCGAGAATGGCAAGATCGTCGAGGCAACCAACCTGTCCGCCGATCAGGACGCGGCAAACACGTTTTTCTGGTCCCAATACTCGCTGGCTCCTGTCCCGGAGCAACTGGCCAAGTAAACCATCAACAGGTGATCCAAGTGACCGATTTCCCCGAAATCCGCGGTTTCATCACCGACTGGTTTGCCCGGTTCGACAGGCTGGATCCGATCGACGCGTTCCTGCCTGACCTCCACCCAGATGTGGACTGGGACATGCCTGACGTCGATACCATTCTCAACGGGCATGATCGCGTGCGTGCTTGGTATCGTGGTGTGCTTGAAACCTTGCAACGTCCAACGGAACATCACGTTAGCAAGATCGAGATCACAGCCGGTGCCGCCCAGTTCGAAGTTCTGTTTCGTGCCACGACCGTTGCGGGGGACCACATTGAAGCCCGCGTTAAGGAAAACTGGCGCTTTGAAACCCGACCCGATGGCCGCCCGCTAATCACCCATTATTCCGCAACATTCCTGCAAGAGGCAGATACATGAAAACCCTCGTCCTCACCGCCCATCCGGACCTGAGCAAATCGCGCATCAACCGCGCCTGGTTTGACGCACTTTCAGAAGCCGCCGACGTGACGACTCGCGATCTGACCGCCATTGGCGGCGGCGAGATGCGCTTTGACATCGAAGCCGAACAGGCCCTCTTGCTGGCTCATGACCGGATCGTGTTCCAGTTTCCATTCTACTGGTATTCCGCACCTCCGGTCATGAAAGCCTGGATGGATCAGGTGCTGAACTATGGTTTCGCCTACGGGCCGGGCGGTGACCAACTGAAAGGACGTGAGTTCCTCATCCTTGTTTCTACCGGAGGTCCCGAGCACAGCTATCACGCGGGCGGATACAACAACTTTACGATGGCAGAGTTTCTGAAACCGTTCCAACAGACGGCGAACCTGGCCGGTATGACGTATCTAAGGCCTTTCGTGGCCCATGGCATGGCCGTAGCAACTCGAGAGCAGATTGAAGAGAACGTGCCCCATATGCTGGCCTATTTGAGCGATCCCGAATTGGACCCCAAGGTGAGACAGGCCCGTTTGCTCAAACAATTGGAAGACGACCCCTCACTGGCAGCGGCGGTAAGCTGAGGTCGACCTATCCTGCGCCCGGCAGAAAAGAACAGGTTTTCAGTCGGCGCGGGTTCTCCGATGCCCAATGAAAGGTAGACTATCAGCGCGGAACAAGAGTGTGAGACAACGATGGCCGAGACTGATCACCTGAACCACTGGTTGATTTCTGATGGTCGACTGTTGGGCGACGAGAGGCTTATCGTCAAAGGCTATTGCGAAGGATTGACCGCGCTTGGCGTCCCCCTCGCCCGCGCAAGGATCGCGCAGAATTATTCGAACCCTTTGCTCAGCGCTTGGGGGATCATCTGGACACCCGAGGAAACCCGCCGCTACACCGTGCCGACGACGGTTTTGTCGACCAGTGCGTGGCACGGCAGCCCGTTCGAATATGTTGTCACCCAGCGGCGCCCATTGCGCAAACGCCTGACCGATCCGGAAGTTCTGGAGGAACATCCGGTCTATGCCGAGCTGGCCGAAGCAGGCGCCACCGATTTTCTGGCCATCCCGCTGGAGCATGGCAATGGCTCGGTTCAGGGCACCAGCTTTACTTCAAACGCAGATACTGGGTTTTCAGACGCGCATATCCGCTACATCGAAGACACGCGATACGCACTTGCCGCGGCTTTGGAACCCATTGCGATGCGCCAATCGCAAAAGAGCCTTCTTCAGACCTATCTGGGGCACGGCCCCGCCGAAGAAATTGATCAGGGGCACATAAAGCGCGGAGAACACAGAACAGTTTCTGCCGCAATCCTGTTTGCGGATCTGCGCGGCTTTACCCAAAAGGCCTCAACCTGGTCCGAGGGCGATTTGCTTGCCATGATGGGTGAGTATTTCGAGATGGTTGTGTCGCCCATCCAGGAAGAGGGCGGTGACGTTCTCAAATTCATGGGGGACGGCATACTAGCCGTTTTCAACATTGATGACGACGCGGAAGCCTCGTGTAGATCTGCGGTGCGGGCGGCAGAACACGCCCTGACCAACCTGCGCGACTACAACCATACGGCCGCCGAAAAGGGACACGAGCCAATCGAGTTCGTCGTCGGCATTGATTTCGGTTGCGTCACCTTTGGCAACATCGGCAGCCCTGATCGCTTGGATTTCACCGTCGTCGGTCAGGCTGTGAACGTGGCCAGTCGCGTTCAGGAACTGTGCAAGAAACTGGACGAAAAGATACTGGTGACTCGGAGCGTCGCAGAGCATGTGACAGGCGGCAAACAGTCAGCTGGCTATCATTCTATCCGCGGCTTGCAGAAGAAAATTGAGGCTTTTGCGATCGGCGCGTAGCTCTTTCGGCGGCAACAATTCGCTAAACGCGGTTGTTTGTGTCGAACCTATCGCAAGGATTTATCGTTTACACAGCGCAGATTGGGTACATGCTGTCGGCTTGGACAAAACGGGATAGTTGTTGCTGAGGAATATGGCTGGGGTGGTAGGATTTTTTGTCAACATATTGAAAATTAACAAAATCAAGGAAATGGGGTCAATGGGTAGTGTTAGGAAATTGGTTTGAGTCCAGCATTGTGCCTCACTGCTCTGCTTTTGACTTTTTAGATGTTAGAGAGTTCGCTGGTCATACGACTTGCGCGGGATTTGGGAGGCCAGCGGAACTTCAATGCTGTCGGCATCAGGGTCTGCTTAGCGGGTGTAGGTTCAGGGATAGCTTTGCACTTCGAGCAAGACTTTGCACGCCGGCGCGAACGCTTGAAGTCCCAGGGCCATGGCAAAACTCCGGTTAATAGGAGCAGCAGGCACAGCACTGACGAGTTTGGGCGGTAAAGCTGACTTTCGCTGCGCCTACAAAGAGCAGGAGCCGTCGCTTCGAAAATCTCGGCCGTTCTGTACGACTAAGTACAACCACTCACGCAGTCCGGCCTGCCCTTTGGGTGGGCCGGATGGTTTCATCTGCAGATTGTCAGGTGAATTGATACCAAGGCGTGCGGGGCAAGGGCATTCGGGTCGCCACGCTGGCTTGCAACTGAGCCGCCGTCGTTTTCAGCGCATCAATGACAAATTCGCGCCGGTTGTCGATCAGGGCGGAAGCAAAATGCGGAATCGTCAGCGACGCGATGACCGATTGACCCATTCCATGGCGAATGGGAGTTGAAATCTCGCTTATGGCGTTGCTCTCGGGGCTGCCGAGCGAGATGTAGTTCTGATCGGCGCAGACTTCCGCTTGATCAGAAAACTCTTGCAGCGACACCGGATTTTCACCTGATGCTATTTTGCGAAGATAGGCCAAGCGATCTTCGCGTGATGCAATTTCCGAAAGAAAACACGCCCCGGCGGATGTCGGAAACACAGGCGTTGTGTAACCGACTTGCACCGTGACACCATAGTTTTGAGACGACGAGACACTGTTGATCACAATCAGCTCGTCTTTGCCATTTGGCACCCAAAGGTGGTTGGACAGTTCGATTTCTTCGGCCAAACGGTTCATGTAAGGTTCAGCCAATTCTGCGAGTTTGCTGTTATCTGTGCGGTCTCCACCCAGCAAAGCGAGCTTTCCAGTTAGTTTGAACAGGTCACCTTCCTGACGATCGATGTAACCGCGTTCCTCCAGCACGATCATCATGCGGAAGATTTCGTTTTTCGAACGGCCAATACCTTGAGCAAGCTGAGACAGGGTAGGGGCAGTGTCCGACAGAGAAAGAAACTCAAGAATATCCAATCCCTTCTCCAAAGCGGGAGCGGAGTATTTTTGGAGTTTCGTTTTTTGCTCGGACATTCGCGGCACCTTTTTTCGAAGCTTTCTCAAAAAAGACGGCAGGGGCGCAAGCCCCTGCGTGTCCGACCGGCCACCCCGACAGGGAGGAGAAAGGAAACCGGTCTGATTGTTTTTTTACAGTCCGTTCTTCTTCAGGATTTCACCTGCGTTATCGGCAGTGATTGCCTCGGTGCCCATAACGACCGACTTTGGCACTTCTTCACCTTTCAGGTGCTTCAGGGCCTGACGCAGTCCTTCGGCGCCCGGGGTCGGGTACAGGAATGTGGCTGACAGTTCGCCGTTGGCAACCCAGGTCACGCCTTCACCTGGCAGGGCGTCAACACCAATGAAGATGATGTCATCTGCGCGGCCCGCGTCTTTGGCGGCCAGATAAGCGCCATAGGCCATCGGATCGTTGTGGCCATAGACCATGGTGATGTCCTCATAGTTGCGCAGGGCGGTCGACATGATGTCGTACGCCTGATCTTGTTTCCAATCGCCCGATTGCTGATCGAGCAGGAAGGTCACGCCTTCTTCGCCGTCAAAGGCCTCGTGGAAACCGTTGGCGCGGTCATGCGCGGCCTGAGTGCCCAGACCACCCCAGATTTCAACAATGGTGCCTTTGGCCACACCTGCGCCGCCCAGTTGGTCCAGCGCGAACTTACCGGCTTCGCGGCCGATCAGTTCGTTGTCTCCGCCAACCCACTGGACGAACTTGTCGGTGTCCACGTTGCGGTCCAGAACGAAAACAGGGATACCCGCGTCGGAGGCCTGTTCGACCACACCGGTCAGACCAGCGGATTCCTTGGGCGAGATCAGGATCGCATCCACTTCCTGACGGATAAAGTTTTCGACATCCGCCACCTGCTTTTCAGTGCGGTCGTTGGCGTCCGCGATGATCAGTTCGACGTTGTTGTGCTGGTCAGCTTCGGCACGCAGGTCTTTGTTGAACTGGACACGCCAGGGCTCAACTGTAGTTACCTGCGAAAAACCGATCACATAGTTGTCAGCCGCAAGTACCATCGAGGCCGAAAACGAGGTTACGAGCGCGGTGGCGACCATCAGGCCCTTGCCAAATGTTCTTCTTTTCATAGTCTACTCCTTAGTCATGATGCGGGTTTCTCCAAATTCCCGCGTTCTGATTGCTCTAACCTTGGTCCGCCAAGATCTGAGGTTAGAGCCTCCTCCCTCTGCCGAGGCGCTCTTTCGCCATGACAAAGATCTCTTCAAATCGCCCTTCCTGAAGCAGGACGGCGACCACGATAATGATGCCCTTGAGCACCAGCTGCGTGTTGCTGTCGATGTTGTTGAGTTGCAGGATGTTGCTGAGGAAACCAAAGATCAGCACCCCAACAAAAGTCCCCATGATGGCACCACGACCGCCCATGAGGCTGGTGCCACCGATCACAACGGCTGCGATCGCATCCAGTTCCAGTCCCAATCCGGCATCCGGTTTACCCTGCCGGAATTGCGCCACATAAAGCACCCCAGCGAGTGCCGACAGGCCCCCGGCCAACGCGTAGGTGATGATCTTGTTGCGACCCACATTGATACCAGCCAGACGTGCGGCCTCTTCATTGCCGCCGATGGCCATAAGGTAGCTGCCAAAAGTGGTGAACCGTGTGATCAGGAAAAAGACCAACAGGACGCCAAGGAAGAAAAGCCCGGGTACGGGCAGGACGCCCCACAGCAACTCACGCAGCACTTCGAAACTTTCCGTCGCATTGCTGCCGGTGTAGACCGGGTAAACAGCCGTATCTTGCCCGGCAATGACGCGCGCCAGACCCAGCGCACCCACCATCATCGCCAGCGTCACGATAAATGGTTGCAGACGGCCATAGACGATCAGCGCTCCGTTCACCGTGCCCATGACGGCCCCGATGCAAGGCACCACGATCAGCACGGCCAGAACACCGAATTTCGGCATGACCTGTCCGGCAAGCCAGACCATCACGCCAATTGCGATTGCAGCCGCGATCAGACGGCTCAGCATCCGCGACGGCGCGCTTGTTGTCGCTGCTGTTTCAGAAGTACGGTTCAGGTTGCTTTGCACGAAAAAAATCAGGGCCGCGATGGTCACAAAAAGGACAATCCCGGTCGCAGGAACGCCGAAATAGCTTGCGGCGGTCCAACCTTCCTGTGTGAGCAGCATGGCGCAGATCACCGTACCCAAAGCCATGACAGAGCCCACGGACAGATCGATGCCAGCGATGAAAATCACTATCGTCATCCCAACCGCGACAATTCCGGTGACCGAAACCTGACGCAGGATGTCCGTCAGGTTCCCCAATGACAGAAAGATGTTGTTGCCCTTCGAGGAGAGGGGCGAGGTCAGCGCACCAAACAGGATCAGGGCGAACAGTCCCCAATACAGTTTGGTTTTGTTCAAGAGCTGCATGAACATTGCCGCACCTGGGCGGTCTTGTTTCACTGTCGGGCTGTTGGGTTCCATAACGGTCATGTCTTTTCTCTTTTGTGGGCCGGGGCAGTTAGCGGAACTGCATCGCCAGGGCCTTGATTGAATCCACGGACATTTCTTTTCGAGACAACTCTCCGGCCATCTGGCCTTCGCACAGCACAATCATGCGGTCACAGACGGCCATGAACTCAGAAAGCTCAGAACTTGCGAACAAAACCGAGATACCCTGATCCGCCAGCCGTCCGACCAAGGCATAAATTTCGTCCTTGGCGCCGATGTCGATACCACGTGTGGGCTCATCCAGCAGAAGGACATGGGGCTGCGTTGCCAGCCATTTGCCCAGAACCACCTTTTGCTGATTGCCCCCGCTGAGCTTGCCAACCGGATGCTCGGGGCCGGTTGCCGCAACCTTGAGTGTTTCGATGGCCTTAAGTGCTTGTTTGCGTTGTTCAGCCTCGGAAAATCGCCCAAAACGGGACTGCAAAGGCATCAACGGCAACGCCACGTTTGATGAGATTGAGCGATCAAGGATCAGGCCGTTGCCCTTGCGATCTTCGGTGATCAGTGCCAACCCGTTGCGCACCCCGTCCTGAGGTTTGATGGGCTGCAGTTGATTGCCTTCCAGCGTTACTTCACCCTGATAGCTGGCTCCTCTTGCGCCGAACAATGTCTCCAGCAACTCAGTCCGACCCGCACCCAAAAGTCCGCCGATACCCAGAATCTCTCCGCGCTTGAGATCAAATGAAACGTCGTCCAGCACTTTGCGTTTGCCGTCCCAGGCCGACAGGTTGGCGACCTGCAATACGGTTTCATCTGTCGCCGGGTTCTGGCGTTCAACGGCGTTTATCTCGACCGTGCGACCGACCATCATGCGTATCAGTTCGGCTGATGTTGTCTCGGAGGCCAACCGCGTGCCGATCAGGTCACCATCACGTAAAACCGTAACCCGGTCCGAGATTTCAAACACTTCATCCATTCGGTGCGAGATGTAGACGACGGCAACCCCCTGCAGAGCCAGGTCACGCACAACTTCCATCAGAATGTCAGCTTCGGCCTGCGAGAGGGCCGAGGTGGGCTCGTCCATAATCAGCAACCGCGCGTTCATCAGCAAAGCGCGAGCAATCTCGACAAGTTGCTGCTCGCCAACGCGCAAGTCTTTGACCGGGGTGTCGATATCCAAAGTGAACCCAAAACGAGCCAACGCCTTCTTCGCCTTCTCCCGCAGCGCTTTGCGGTCGATGAATGTGCCAAATTTCCGGGGCTCATGCCCAAGCAGGACGTTTTCGGCCACTGTCATTTCCGGGATCAGGCTGAGTTCCTGATGCATGATGACGATACCGTGCTTTTCGGCATCGCGCGGTGCATCGAATTCTACGGTTTCACCATCAATCTGGAATTTCCCAAACGTGGGTCTTTGTACACCAGAGATGATTTTGACCAGCGTGCTTTTCCCTGCGCCATTCTCGCCCATCAAAGTGTGGATTTCGCCGCCGTCGAAAACGAGGTCGACATCCCTTAGAACGGATACGCCTGAAAACGACATGCCAATCCCGCTGAGGGACACTGTGATCTGGCTTTCGGTTCCTTGTTGCGCACGCAGTGCGGATTCTTGTTTCGCCATCCCAGCGCCTCCCTTCGCCGATCTAAACGATTCACCATAAAAACGGTTTCATATACGAAACCATAAGCATTGGCAAAGCGTCAATAGGTATTTTCCCTGGAGCGAATAAGGAATTGTTTGGGTGCCTGATCCGACCTTGAAGTCGGCAAACATAGTGCAGGTTTCGAACTTTCTAAACCTTCTTAGTGATTTGTTATTTATATTAATAATTGGAGTCTTGCGTTTATCTTGGACAATTTAAGGCAAGAAAAGCCACCACTGAATTCCCACCCGCTTGCCTTGATCGTCCGACTAACATTACTCATTTTGAGTGTTTCACCAGTGAAAATATTTTGGGTATTTCTCTCGACAGTGCGAAGTTAGTCGATAACTTCGCAGCCGATTTCGAAGGGAGCTTTCTTGCGAAGAAACTTGCTTAGATCGTTCGCGAAAGGCGGTAGCCAACGACGGCCTTAGGCCGTTACTTCTTTCGGACGTCCGGGCGGGAAGCGGACTTTCGCAGCACCTGCAAAGAGTAGGATTCGTCGCGGGGAAGCGGACATCCAGTTTGTGCCATGACAGCCAAATTGGTTGGACTACCAGAAGTGCACGCACTGTCGAGATTTCGTGACATCCGTTAGACTGCGAGCAGGAGGGTTCCATGCAGCGCCGACTCGCCGCGATCATGGCTGCCGATGTCGTTGGGTATTCGTCGTTGATGGGCAGCGACGAGGCAGGGGTATTGTCCGCTCTCAAAGCTCTGCGTTCAGAGATTTTTGATCCCGCAATCGCAAGACATCACGGGCGCCTCGTCAAGGTGATGGGGGATGGTGCCCTTGTCGCATTTGCTTCGGTTGTCGATGCCGTAACCTGTGGCGTCGAGATCCAGCGGGCAATGGCTGAGGCTACTCCGACCCTGGCCAACGGATCGCAGTTGCGGCTTCGGATCGGTGTAAACCTCGGTGATGTCATGATCGCTGATGGTGACCTCTATGGTGACGGGGTGAATATTGCCTCCCGCATTGAAGGTCTGGCTGACCCGGGTGGCGTCGCGGTGTCTGAGAGTGTCGCACGTCAGGCAATGGGCAAAGTAGATGCCGAATTTGAGGATCTCGGCCTGAAAAACCTGAAAAACATCGCTGAACCGGTTCGGGTTTTCCGCGTCATGTCCGGCAGAGCGCCCGCATCTAAACGGCGATCGAACAAGCTTCCATTGATAACCGGTGCATCGGTGCTAGTTGGTCTTGGGGCTGTCGGCCTAATAACGTGGTGGATCGGCATTGATAACGAGCCGCCCGATGCCATGACCTTTGATGAATCTGCTCTGATGTCAGAGCCAACAGGTCCGACCGTTGCGGTTCTACCATTTCAAAACCTTAGCAATACGGACGCCCGCGATTTATTGGCTGTTGGTATTGGCGAAGACATCATCGTTGAGCTAGGGAGCTACCAGGACCTCAACGTACTGTCCCGCCAATCCACCCATTCCGTTGGACCGGACGAAAGTGACCCGCGCAGTATCCGGCAGAAATTCGGCGCTGACTATGTGCTGGAAGGTTCTGTCCGTCAGGTTGCAGATCGTCTGCGCGTGACAGCGCGACTGATAGACACAAGCTCGGGGTTCCAGGTCTGGTCGGACGCGTATGACGAAAGCCTCACGACTTCAAATATTCTGGACGTACAGCTGAACATAACCGAAAAAGTGGCCTCGGCTGTGGGTGACGCGGGCGGAGCAATCAAGCGCATTCACGCAGGTAATGCGCGTGCGAAACCTCCGGAACATCTCTCGTCTTATGAATGTTCCCTGCTGCGCGTTGGTTTCCTGAACCGACGGGATGTGCAAGAGCGCGTCCGCGGCTGTATCCTGCGGGTTGTCGAAGACGAACCCGAGTATTGGCGCGGGTGGGCGCAATTGGCCGAGGCACTGCTAACGGATGTGAAGCTTTTCACCGGGCTGTATCCAGGGACACAGGATGAGAAAATCCAACGCGCGGAAGAGGCGGCTCGGAATGCGGTGTCGCTGAACCCGCTTTCTGCCCGCGCTCACTTCCTTCTGTCGCTTGTGCTTCAGATTCAACGCGATCTCGACGGGTTCTTCTCGTCTGCTGAAACGGCGCTGACATTGGGGACAGATCGGTATCTGCAAGGGCAGATCGGCTATGAGTTCATTTGGTCCGGGCGTCTGGATTTGGGGGCCGCGCTCGTCGAAAATGCAATCGCGCTAGACCCAAATGCAGCAGACCCAAACTGGTATCAGGCGCTGGCCGAGTATCATTTCCTGAACGGGGATTATGAAACAGCGCTGAGCACTTATCGCAAGGGGGCACAGCCGGACATTTGGTGGTCGGTCTCAATCGAAGTCGCAATTCTGGCTGAACTGGGTCCGCGCGACGCCGCCATTGCAGCACGGGACAGGCTGAACAAAATCCGTCCGGGTATAAAAATTGCTGACATTGTCTGGATGTATCGGCGCTTTGCGCGCCCGGATGAACACATCCTGCCTTTCGTCGAAGCCTACAGAGCTGTGGACATGCCCGAGGGGCGGTTTGCCCCGCTTCAGGATAGTGCAGGCTGACCGACGGGGCGCGGTACGGCACAGAATAGTGCCAAGTCTGGCACCGATTTTTATTCGGGCACGCCCGCCTTTTGCAAACTTGCCAACCAGATCCGCCGGTTTTCTGGATGGTTCTTCGATCCTGCGAATTGCCTGCGCATCGCTGAGATTGACAGTTTAGGGTTAATCCCGAGCGCATCGTTAACTGCCTCTTGGGCATCGTCTTGCCTGCCCATCTCGGCAAGAGTGGCCGCGCTCAACAAGTGATGAAACAGCCGCCAAGTATTGCTTGTTGCCACCGTGCCCAACTGCCGGGCTGCGTCAAGCGCTTCTTCGTAGCGCTCCAGATGAAACAGGATGTGCCCTTGGTAGAAGTACATGTTTTGCAACATCGGATCGCGTGGACTTAGCCGGATTGCCATCTCTATCTCGGGCAGGGCAAGGTCCTGCATACGGAACCAGTCATAAGTGTGCGCCAATTCCAGCCGGATACGCGCGTCATTGGGATTGAGCGTGACAGCGCGTTCGAGATTTGCGATGGCTGGATCGGCCTCTCCGGTAAATCGGTAAATATAACCAAGCGCCGCATGTGCCTGCGCGTCCTGGTCGTCCAGTTCAATTGCCCGCTTGGCCGCCTCAGTCGCGGCAATCAACGTGTGCTGAGGCGTATCTGACCACTGAAAGAAGAATATCGTTCCCAGCGCGCGGGCTAACAGGCTGTGCGCTGCCGCGAATTCCGGATCCGCAGCGATGGCGGACTGTGCAAACGTCACCGCGTCCTGCTGGGCCTCTTGCGAAAACACGGCCTGCCGCGCCCGACCGCGTAAATACAGGTCCCATGCACCCATGTCCTCGGTCGGTTTTTCCTGCGATCGTTCTTCGCCGGACTGATATATCTCAGGCAATAACTGGCCCGCGATGGCTCGACTGATCTCGTCCTGAACGTCAAAGACATCCGTTACCTGACGATCAAAAACCTCGGCCCAGATGGTTTCGGCGCTGTCGACATCAATAAGCTCTCCGCTGATGCGCATTTGACCATCGGCCCGGCGGACACTTCCGCGAACCACAAAGCCAACCCCAAGGTCGCGCGCGACTTCGATCGGGGTTGCCTGATCCTTCGCGTACGAGAACATCGTTGCGCTGGACACAACGAAGAGTTCCCGGTTCCGCGACAGATGCGCGATCAGGTCTTCGGTGAGACCATCGACGAAATACTGACCCGTTCTTTCGTCCCCGAGATTGTCAAACTGCACAACGGCCAAAGAGGGTTTCCCGGTGTCCGGCAATCGCTGCCATTCAGCAAATATAGAGAGCGACAACAAAGCGATTGCCAAAGCCAACAGAACGCCCGCAACAAGAACGCCGCGTTTGGGAGCTTGAGTAATGCGCTCAGGCGGCTCATCCGATGTAACCGGTGCCACAAATTGGAACCCGCGCTTTGGAAAGGTCTTGATGTAGTCTGAGCTTGCCGCAGTATCGCCCAAGGCCTTGCGCACGGATCGAATGCGCGTGTTCAACGCGGCATCCGTGATCGCTGCGCCGCCCCAAATCTCGTCAATGATCTCTTGCTTGCTGACAATCCTGTCTCGGTTCCTGACGAGAAATTCCAGCAATTGCAGGGCCTGAGGTTCCAAAGCAACCGGTTTGCCACTGCGGTTCAATCCCTGTGTCGGTTCAAGTTGGAACTCTATGAAACGGTACATACTGAAACCTACACTCCGCCATGTCCCTGGCTCAACGAAGTTTGCGGATTGTCAGATGAATGTCAGAAAAAATCAGATTCCGATCAAGCCCGGCGCGTTCGCCCGGCGTAACGTTTCCGGGGGTTAGCGTTCCGTAGCATTACTCAAAATAATAAGGAGATTGGATATGGCCCAACTGAAAAAACTTTGCATCGCGGCTTCGGTCGCTCTGGCGGGGAGCACTGCATTGGCTGAAACGGATCTTGAGGCGGCGTTGGATAACGGTGCCGAGCGCCTCAATGCCGATCAGATCGCAGAGCTCTTGATCGGAAATACTGTCACAGCCACCTCTGGAGAGAAGAGATTTCGCTTTTTCTATGACCCCAACAATATCGTGAGCGGAGAACTTACGAACGGTGGATGGAACGGTGCCGGCGCATTTGCCATCACCGATACGGATAAGGTTTGCGTTTCCATGGCAGCCGACAAGGGGCGCTATCGCTGTATGACAGTTCTACGTGTCGGGGACACGGTCCATAAGTTCAGTGCCGACGGAAAGAGAACTTTCGAGCTGCACAGCTTTGAACCGTCTACCGGTCTCTGAGTTTCGGTTTCAAACTGGTTCTGACGCTGGACCTGCCATTTTTCTGGCTGAGGAGAAATGGCAAGCACGAAATCAGCTGCCCTGTTCTCCATGCGCGGTGAATGTCCGACTTGAGCGGAAATGGTTTGTCATAGGTCGAACACTTCCGGTGTCCGCTAAGGGCCGGGCGTATAGCCTTAGATTGGAGGCACGGCACGCACGGCGACCAACTGTCTGGCCGCCACCCTTTCACGATGTATCATATACAGCCCCGCACCGATGATGATGGCAATGCCAAGCAGACTAAGCGTGTTCGGGAAGTCATTGAAGACAAGATAGCCGAACAAGGTCGCGACCGGCAGCTCAAAATACAGCAGCGGTGCCAGCGTGGCGGAAGGCGCAAAGGACAGCGCATAGGTCATCATCATGTGGCTCACCGTCGCAAAAAAGCCAGCGCCCAACAGCCACAACAACGCGACGTCTGTCGGCCACACGGGATCAAACAAATCAGAGCCGGAACCTTGCGCAACAATTAGAGCTGGAATGCAAAACAGGCTGGCGATCAGGCCAGTGTGGAATTGCAGGGTCACGGGGTGCACCCGACGCGACAACCCACGGGTCAAAAGAATGTAGAAAGCAAAGGCAACTGCCGTGCCAAGCGGAATAATGGCAACCGCGCCGAAAGCTGCGAAACTGGGCTGGATGACGAACAACACCCCGACAAACCCCACAAGCGCCGCGCCGACGCGACGCGGGCCGACGTCTTCACCAAGATAGAACTTGCCGACCAACAAGACGATGAAAGGGGCAACGAACACGATTGCCAGCGCATCGGCAAGGGGCATCACCCGGATCGCGGCAATGAAGCAAAATGTTGCGAACACCAACAGCAATGAGCGAAAAACCAGCACCATCACCTGACCTTTCGCCACGCGCAACGAAAGTCCCATTATCCAGATGAAAGGCGCCATTAACGCGCATTGCACCACAAACCGCGCAGCCGTAATCTGCCCAACCGGCACACTGGTCGACGCGAGTTTCGCAGACACGTCCAGCAAAGGAGCGGTTATCTTCGCCATCAAGCACATCGATTTCGACTTCATTGATTTGTCTCTGTTGAGCGACCGCCCGTCGTCCAATATCTGTCGAAACCGGCGTTGGTACCGGGATGGAAATTGTTTCCCTGCCGCAAGCAGCGCCGGTTCGATGGTGGACCAGTCGCGCTTCCGCATCGCTGCTTTGAGAGCTTTATTTTCGTTTTCCAGTGCTTCGATGCGGGTGTATGCTTCCTGATCCGAAAGCGTGCAATCGGAATTTTGTTCCACCAAAATACGATTGAGTTCAGCGCGGAGCATCTCTCTCAGCAAGGCAAGTGCCTGTTCAGGTGTTATTTCGTTTTTAATTACTGCGTTTATGATTTCCGGTTCCCTCTGCTCGTAAACAGCGAGCAGGCATCCGGCCCGCACTACGGCGTCGAGCGGTAGGTCGGTCTGCAGATAAAAGCGCAGAAATCGGTTTGATGCGCTGCCTAAGATTTTTTTCGGCAGACGCTTCATGAAGTAATAGGTGCGACCGCGACGTATGAGATAGGGGCCGACGCGAGCGCGTCGCTTGGGTCAAAATCCGATCTTGGAGTGGCGATCGTGTATCCCGCATTGTATCCCACCTTCGGAGGCATGAGATACATGTCTGCTTGAAGGGGCGGAATTCCCCTTATTTTGTTGATCTTTCGGAGAATGGTGGCTGGGGTGGTAGGATTCGAACCTACGATACACGGTACCAAAAACCGCTGCCTTACCACTTGGCTACACCCCATCGGTGAGCGGCTGTCTACGATTGTTGCTGGCAGGGTTCAAGAGGATTCAGATAAAAAAGTGGGCCCTCTCTAAAAAATTTTCGTCGCGCTTGCTGCCGCGTCCGCGGCGGGGTTCTCTCGACCTGTTTTCTATAGCTAAATGGCCACGCGTCTGTCTCGGGATGGACAAACTAAAGCACGAAGTTCTCCAGGGCCTTAGACCCTTTGAGAGCGAATTCGGGCGATCAATGTCACCTTTACCGCCGTTGGCGGCCAGACGGCATACATTGAAACAGGGAGCCCGTGGGAGAACGAACACTTCGAAAGCTTAAATGGCCGGTTCAGGGACGAGCTACTAAACGGTGGAATCTCCTACAGCCTGCGCGACGAACAAATCCCGATAAAACAATGAAGGAGACACTAAAACACAAAACGCCCCCACAGTGCATTGGGCTATCGCCCACCGGCGCCCGAAACCATCATACCGATGGATCTTAGGCCGATGATCCACTAACAACCAACTTGGACCAGTCAGATTAGGCTGCTCACTAAACAACTGGGTCGTTCTGGATCGCCTCAAGGGTGATGCAAGGTCAGACCCGGCTGGGTTGCGGATCTACATTCGTGAACCGAATGTTAACGGCCTGTTTTCTGCGTGTTCAACCGTGTTCTTTCATACTCCTGTGTGAATCCTTGCCTGAAAAGTCTGATGGCTGAGATACGCAATGAAATTCAGGGGGTGAATGGATGTTGGACCTTGCTTTGACCTTTTCAGCTACTTCAGTTTGGGTTGCCGTTGGTTTCTTGTCAGGGTTTTCTTTTTTATTGACTTGAAGGAACTTTTAGGCAGATGCACGAGCCCTCAACCCCTTACACCGCTGCAATGAACGCATTTCAAATAGAAAGCGAAGACGCCGACGGCTACGCGGCGATGTGGGCCGCTTGTCAACTCATGGCTTTGCTTGAAGATAGGCCGGAACTAATGAAGGAATTTGCGGACTTGTGGGCGAAAAAGTGGAATCTAAATTTACATTCGCACTTTAACGAAGACCCCATGTAGCACCTTATGCAGCGCGAAATCTGCGTTCAAGAGGCCCAGTAGTACGCGGAATTACCGGCCCGTTCAGCAAGGGCCTGCCCCTATCAATAAAGGGGTTTGCAGCGGCCACTTGCTCCACCGCCTTACGAATAGGGAAAGCCCACAATTGCCGCAGAGGTCCCCAATATGCCTGTCAGCTAAGCGAACGGGGTTCGGACACCACAATCACCTTGGGATCTGCAGAGAATACTTAAGATCAGTATTGTGGCACTTTACTAGAAGCGCATTCGAGGCAACCTACTCGAAAAGATACAAACATTCGTCGAAGTTGGGCAGCTTTGGATGAAGAAAGACAATCGATTAAGTTGCAAACGCTCCGACGTTCAACTTAGAGCGCTGTGTGCGCAAAATATGGCAAGGTTAAGGGAACTCCCAAAATACCTGAGTACAAACAATGCATTGAGAGGGGTATTTGGTAGCGGAGGAGGGACTTGAACCCCCGACACGCGGATTATGATTCCGCTGCTCTAACCAACTGAGCTACTCCGCCATGAGTGAGAGGCGATTTAAGGGAGCGGTCAGGGAGGGTCAAGAGGGAAAACACCCCCAATTAGCGGATTCTTTCAGTTCGTCGGCTGCCCCTCCTGCGGCAGAGCAGCGCTCGCCGCAATGCCAGAGGCGACACCGGCGATGAAAGCGGCGCAGCGGTCAGGCTCGGTGATCAGGATCATGTGCCCTGCTCCGTCAATCACCTTATATCCCAGCCCGAAGCGCTCCATTGGAGGGCCATGGTGAGGCGCCGACAGGATTGCATCCTCAGTACCATAGAGAATGGCGCCCGGTGTCCGGAGCGCATCATAGCGGGCGACTTGCTCGGAGATGCTGAGATCAACGCCGATCACATCCTCGGACGCCGTGACAAAGGCCGAGGGGCGCAGGCCAAGGGCGCCGCCTGCACGATCCAGAAAATCCGAAGGAGGCGTTTCCGGGTCGAACACCGCGCCCAGTGTATGCGGTGCAGTTTTTGCTGCGATGGGAACGGCCAGCGTGTTGCCAATCAAGCGTCGCAGCCATTGCGTGCGAATCTCCAACGGTTTGAAGACCGCTGGCGTTCCCGGCAGTTTTTGAGTCAACGGGGCAAGCAGCGCCAGCCCGCCTACCCTTTCGGGAAAGTCGAGCGCCATCGCGAGCGACACCGCTCCGCCCAGCGAATGCCCAACCAGAACTGCGCCTGAGACCTCTTTCGCCTCAAGAAACTCGGCAATCATCCGCGCCTGTTCTGGCAAAAGGGCCAGATCTGCGCTGTCGCGTGTGGAATACCCGCATCCCGGCCGATCAAGCGCGATCACGTGGTACTCCTCGGCCAGTTTGTCGACCAGCGCGTAGGTATAGTGCTGCAATTGCCCTGCGAGTCCGTGGATCATCACGATGGTTTGCGCATTCGGGTCGCCTTTTTCGACGTAGTGAATGCGCCCACCGCGCACCGGCAGGATTTGCCCCATCTGCGGAACGGTTTTCAGCCCCTCCCGCATCAGGCTGCGGGTCCACAGGTTCATCGCCAGCAGAAACACCGCGAAGACGGCCAATAGAATAAGAAGCGTCGTCATATCAAACCTCGCTGCCTGCGGCTGGAACCGGGGCGTATTGCTCTAACCCGGATTGTGCCATGCGTTTTTGAAATTCTGCAACTGTTCCGGGCCACAGAGTTGTGTTGCGCCCTTCGGCGTCTTGATACCAAGACGAGCACCCTCCGACCTGCCAAACACTATCGGTGTGACGGTCCTGCATTTCTTTTGTGAATGCGGCTTGCCGTGCGGGGTCGGGAACAACCACCTCCAGCCCTTGGCTTTGCATCCCGTCCAGAACGCGACCGATATGGCCGACCTGAGCCTCAATCATCAGCACGACCGAGTTGTGGCCAAGGCCCGTATGCGGCCCGAGCAGGATGAAGAAATTCGGAAACCCTGCGATGGCAGTGCCCAGATTGGCTTGCATACCCTCCGCCCATGCATTCCGCAAAGTCTGGTCATCTGTCCCGGTGATATCGAGGCGTTCGACCATATCGGTGACGTGAAATCCGGTGCCCCAGATCAGAACGTCGGCCTGCGTTTCGCCACCATCGGTTGCGATGATCCTGTCTCCTTCAATCGAACGGACTGATTGCGATATGACGTCGACATTGTCGCGCGCAAGCGCCGGATACCAATCGTTCGAACTGAGGATCCGCTTGCAGCCGATGCGGTAATCTGGCGTCAGCTTCTCGATTTCGGCAGGGTCCGAAATTGCGCTCTCCAGTTCTTTACGCCAAAGTTTCATGGCGTATTGAACCATCTTCGGATCGCCGCGGAACACTCGATGGCGGTATTCAAAAACCGCGAAGATCAGCTTGCGCCGCAGTCGCGACAACAACGGAATCCGCGCGTACAGCCTGCGAACCCATGGCGCGATCGGGCCGTCAGGACGCGGCAGAACATAAGGCGCGCTGCGTTGGAAAATCGTTACATGGCGGGCCGTCTTGGTGATCTCTGGTACGAATTGCACCGCCGAGGCACCCGTTCCGACCACTGCCACGCGTCTACCCGCGACCGAGACGTTGTGATCCCATTGCGCAGAATGAAACGTCGGGCCCGGAAAACTGTCGGCCCCTTGGATGCCCGGAATACTGGGATGATGCAACGCACCGATGGCCGAGACCAGAAACCGCGCCGACCAGCTCTGCCCCGACTCCGTCTCGACTTGCCAGCGCGCGCCATCCCATTTGGCCGACTTCAACTCCTGCTGAAAATGACAGAGGTCGTAAAGGCCTTCCTTGCGCGCAACATCCTGTAGATACGCCTGAATCTCGGCTCCTTCCGCATAGGCGCGGCTCCAGTTCGGGTTTAGGTGTGTGGCCATCGAATAGAGGTGCGAGGGGATATCACAGGCAACACCGGGATAGGTATTCTCGCGCCATGTCCCACCGATATCACCAGCCTTTTCCAGAATAGCGATGTTGCGGAGGCCACGTTTGCGCGCCTCAAGCGCCATGGTCAGCCCGGAAAACCCGGCCCCGATGATCAGCATATCGACATTGTGATCCACGCCCTCACTCCTCTTCAAGACGACCAGAGTGTATTGGCAAAGACTATAAGCGCAGGCGGCGCCCTGAACAGCGTCCCGTTGGGTAATGCCGCCAAACTAGCACTCGCATACGCTGAGTGTGACGTGCCACTATGTCGTTTTCGACGAATTCGATCAGTCAAAACGCCCCTTTTTGGCAATAAGGCTCGCAGAATCCGTCGTCATTGCGACCGAAAAGGTCGGAATCCGGAGCACCACACACGCAAAGAGTGTCTAGCCTTCCCAACCAACCCACATAACCAAAGACGCCTTTTCAGTGTCCGTTTAACATCGAAATCACAAGGAAAAATTCAAGGCGCGACAGAACCTGAGTGGGTCAGGATTTAAAGCCACGCGCCTGAACGACCGGTGCGATCACCGCAATAACATAAGAGAAGAGCCAGCAAAAAGAACGGCCTTCCACCCTATCAAATCGACAACACGGAGGAAATTGATGTCGATTAAAGAACCGTTTACGGATTTGGACATTAAGACCGCGGATAGCGGTTTTTATGAGAATAACAGCGTTCCGATTGCGCTGATTAGTAAAGGCGTGATGGTTGCGCTAGTGCTTTGGGCGCTGATTTTTCCGGCGAACGCGAACAGCACTCTGGGCAGCTGGAACTCTCAGATTCTGGAGGTTTTCAACAGCTTCTACGTCATCATCGTAGGTCTGT